>DASQJL010000012.1 GCA_035631035.1 Candidatus Binatia bacterium
GAGCGATCAGCGACGCGGCAATCGTCGCGGCCAAGAGCCACAGCACCAGCACCCACGTTCGAAGCATGACCATCCTCCCCGCGCACGGTGGCGCGTTCGTGGCGTCGGGGATGACGGGTACGGAAGAGCGGAGGCTTAGAGCGAAACGGAGCTGAGCGGAGGCGCTACCCCTCCCGGTGCCTCGTGCGCCACACCGCTCGCGGCGCGCCGAAGTCGGGGAACGTGCGGGGGAGGATCCACAGCGCGGGCAAGAGCAGCAACGCGGCCGCTCCGGCGCCATAGCCGGGCTGGCCCAGGACTTGGGCCACGTACGGGGTGTTGAGCCATGCCGCGAGCACGAACGCGGCGATCGCCGCACCGCGCAGGGAGCCCAGCCCGAGCAGCGCCACGGCGATTCCTGCGAAGCCGAGCGGGAAGGGCCAGCGCTCGAGCGCCACGGCCGGCGAGGTCCAGAGCTGGAGCGCGCCGGTCACGCCGGCGCAGGCGCCGCCCAGCGCCATCATCGAGCGCTGGATTCCCTCGACGTCGGTGCCGATCGCGGCGGCGGCGAGCGGATTGGCGCCCGAGGCGCGCACCTCGAAGCCGCTGACCGTGGCGCGCAGGAAGTGCGCGAAGAGCACGGCCACGACCATGGAGAGGGCGAGCAGCAGGATGCCCCAGGCGAGCACCACGCCGGGAGCCAGCGACAGCCCCGGCGCCCACTTCAGCGGCTGGGTCAACGCGGGGAAATCGATCGCGAGCGCCGGCGGCGCCATCCGGTCCACCGACAGCGCCCGGGCCAGCGGCACGAAGAGCGCCGCCCCCAGCAGTCCGCTCAGGATCTCGTGCACCGCGAACTTCTGACGCAGCGCCGCGATCCCGAAGCCGACCAGCGCCCCCACGGCCGCGCCGGCCACCAGGCCCAGCCCCGCCTGCAGCCCGGGACCGAACACGCCGCCGCGGACGATGATGGCGCCCACCGAGTAGCCCGCGAGGAACTCGGCGTGGATGCCGAGATTGATCATCCCGCCGTGCAGCGGCATCAGGAACGCGACGCCCAGAAAGAGGAGCCCCGCACCCACGAGGACCACGTCGCCGGTCCAGGGCGCGGTCCAGCGCGAGGGATTCAGGTCGAGCACGCCGACGCCGAGCGCGTGCGTCCCGCCGATCAGGGCGAGCAGGACGAGCGCGTTGGCCAGGATCTCCCGTTTGCCCGCGCGGCAGCGGCCCGGGATCATCGGGCCCTCCCGCGGAAGCCCGGCGCCCGCGTCACGCCGCCGCTCCCGACATCTCCGCGATGATCGCCTCGCGCGTGAGGGTTTCCGTCACGGGAAGCCACACGAACTTGCCCAGCGTGAGAACCGCGAGCCGGTCGGCCACGCGCATCGCCTCCTCGGGCTCGTCGGTCAGCCACAACAGGCCGCTCCCCCGCTCGCACTGGAGGATCAGCGTGCGGCGCACGTATTCCTGGGCGTCCAGCGACAATCCCTGCCCCGGGGACCGCACGACCAGAAGCCGCGGGTTGTGAATCACCTCGCGCGCGACGATGAGCCGCTGCCGCTGCCCCAGGCTCAGATCGCGCAGGCGCGTCTTGGGCGTGGCGCCCACGATCTCGAAGTCCTCGAGCGCGCGGAGGCAATTCCCCCGTACCGACTCGGGCCGGAGGAACCCCTTCCGCGCGAAGGGAGGCACGTGAGTCTGCCCCAGGATGAGGTTTTCCTCGACGGTGAACTCGTCCACCGACTGATCCCGCGCGATCGGCGGGTTCACGAAGGTCATCCCCGACTCGACGCGCACGCGGCGCGGAGCCTTGGCGATCTCCTTCCCGAGAAAATGGATCGAGCCCTGGTCGGGACGCCGGTTTCCGAGGAGCGCGTCGTGGAGAAGATCGAGCCCGTCGGCCGGGGCGCCCACGATCGCGAGCACCTCGCCCGCCGCGGCGTCGAAGTCCACGCCGGCGAGCGACGTCTCGCGGCCACGGCCGTGCAAGATCAACCCCTCGACGCGAAGGAGCACGTCTCCGGGCGCGTGCGGACCGCTGGGCGCGCGGCGGATGTCGAGGCCGCCGGTCCAGCGCTCGACCAGCGCCGATTCGGTCATCCCGTCCAGCGAGAGCGTCGCGGGATCGGCGTTGCGCCACAGGATGGAGACGGACGAGCCCTCGGGGAACGCGTCGCGCGGCCAGGTCGTGGCGAGCACCCCGGGAATCTTCTCTTCGCCCAGGATTCGATGGAGGATGGCGAGGAAGTGGCGGGCTTCGTGCGGACCGAGGTCGGCGGTCGGCTCGTCGAGGAGCAGCGCGGCCGGACGCTGGCGCACGGCGGCGGCGACCTCGATCAGCTTCCGCTCGACGGGGCGGAGCGCTTCGTACGGCACGTCGAGGAGGGCATCCAGCCCCACGCGCGCGGCGAGAGCGCGCGCCTCCTCGCGACCCTGCTTCCACTGGATCCCGACCTTCGCGGCGCGCGGGGTGTCGTGGAGGAGGAGGCGCTCGAGGACCCGAAGCTGGCGGATCGGGGCTTCACGCGGAATCAGCGCCAGCGCGCGGCGCCGCGCGGCCGGAGGAGCCTCTTCTCCGCCCACCAGCACCGCGCCCTTCGACGGCGCGCGAAGACCCGCGATCGTCTCGAGGAGCGCGGTCTTTCCGGTGTCGCGCTCGCCCAGGATCAGCTGCAGCGACCCCGCTCGCGCGGCGAAGGTCAACCCGCGTATCGCCCAGCGCCCGTCCGACGCCACCGAGAGATCGCGCACCGCGATTCCCGAATCGCGCCCTGCGACCGTCGCCTCCTTGCCGCCCATCCTCCCTCCCCCTCGGCCGTCTTCCCGTACGGCTGCCGTTCCGCCCGCCGCGAGCGGCGCTCAATCGCGCCGGATGCGCGTCCCCTGCTGCCCCGCCAGCGCCGGGATCAGGTTCCCCGGCGAGGTGATCACCACCTCGCGGCCGCCGCCGCGGAGGAACTCGATCGCGCTCTGGATCTTCGGCCCCATGCTTCCCGGGGGAAAATGCCCCTCGTCCATCCAGCCGGCCATCTCGTCGGCGGTCGCCTCGGTCAGCTCGCGCTGTTCCGGCCGGCCGTAGTGCAGCGCCACCCGGTCGATGCCGGTGATAATCACCAATTGCTCGCAGCCGAGCAAGCGCGCGAGCAGACTGCCCGCAAGATCCTTGTCGATCACGGCCTCGATGCCGTGAAGGGCCCCGTCCCACTGGCGCGTGACCGGGATCCCGCCTCCCCCCGCCGCGATCACGACGGCGCCGCTTTCGACCAGCTCGCGGATGGCGCCGATCTCGATCACCTCGAGAGGACGCGGCGAGGCCACGACGCGGCGATAGCCGCGACCCGAATCCTCGACCACCGTCCACCCCTTCTCGCGCGCCAGAAGGCGGGCCCGCTCCTGGGTGTAGAAGGGGCCGATCGGCTTGGTCGGCCTGCGGAAGGCCGGATCGCGCTCGTCCACCAGCACCTGCGTGACCGCGGTGACCACCGTCCGGTCCCCCAGGCCGATCCGCTTCAGCTCGTTCTGGAGCAGCTGCTGCATCATGTAGCCGATGCCGCCCTGCGAGTCGGCCCCGCACACGTCGAGCGGCATCGGGGGGATCTGGTCGCGCGAGGCCTCGTTCCGGATCAGGATGTTCCCGACGATGGGCCCGTTGCCGTGCGAGAGCACCACCCGGGCGCCGTCGCGGATCAGCGCCGCGATCGGCTGCATCGTGGTCCGCGTGATCGCGCACTGCTCCTCGAACGTCCCCGTCCCGCGCGCGGGGAGGATCGCGTTGCCGCCGAGCGTGATGAAGACGCGTCGCGCCGGATCGCTCATGGAATCGCCGAGCCGCCGGACAAGGTCGCGCTCATCGATTCATCGCGCGGCCTTGCTGTGGCTCTCGACGAAGGCGCCGAAGCGCTTCAATCCCTCCCGGATGTTGTCGATCGAGTTGGCGTAGGAGAAGCGCAGGTAGCCCTCGCCGAACGAGCCGAACGCCGTTCCCGAGAGCGCCGCGACGCCCCCTTCCTCCAGGAGCGCGTGCTCCACCTCGGAGGACTTCATCCCGAGCCCCTTCACGTTCGGGAACACGTAGAACGCCCCCGAGGGCTTGGCGCACGTGACGCCCGGAACCTCGTTCAACCCCGCCACGATCGCGTCGCGCCGGCGGCGGAACTCGGCCACCATCGCCTTCACCTCGTCCTGCGGCCCGCCCAGCGCCGTCGGCGCCACCCGCTGCACGAACGACGTGGCGCACGAATAGACGTTCGTGGCCAGCCGCGCGACATGTTTGGCGAGGGTTGGGTTCATGACGCCGTAGCCCAGCCGCCAGCCGGTCATGGCATAGGTCTTGGAGAAGCCGTCGAGGAGGATCGTGCGCTCCTGCATGCCGGGGCGTGTCGCGATCGATTCGTGCACCCCGTCGTACAGGATCTTCGAGTAGATCTCGTCCGAGAGGACCCAGATGTCCTTGCCCTTCAGGAGGGCGGCGATCTGATCGAGGTCGGAGGGGTCGAGAACCGATCCGGTCGGATTGTGCGGCGAGTTCAGGATCAGCATCTTCGTGCGCGGGGTGATCAGCGCCTCCACGTCGGCCGCGCCGAAGCGGAAGCCGCGCTCCTCGCGCAGCGCGAGCGAGACCGGCGTGCCGCCGGCGAAGCGGACCGCCGACTCGTAGATCGGGAAGCCCGGGTTGGGAACGATCACCTCGTCGCCCGGATTGACGCAGGCGAGCACCGCGAAGGTGAGCACCGGCTTTCCGCCGGGCGTCACCACGACCTGGTCGGCGGCCACCGTCAGCTTGCGGTCCCGCGCGATGTGGGCCGCGATCGCCTCGCGCACTTCCGGCAGGCCCGCCGAGGGGCCGTAGTGGGTGAATCCCTCCTCCAGCGCGCGCACCGCCGCCGCGCGAATCGCGGCCGGCGTGTCGAAGTCCGGCTCTCCGATCTCGAGATGCACGACGGAGCGTCCCTTCGCCTCGAGCGCCCGCGCCTTGGCGAGCACCTCGAAGGCGGTCTCCGTTCCCAGCTGGCTCATCCGATCCGCGTAACGCATGCGATCCCCCGATCCTCCAGAGTCTCCCCCTGGACGATTCTATTGGTCTCCCCGCCCCCACTCGATGCGGAGCGAGCCCGCGGACGATCCCTCTCCCTCCGGCGCCGCGGCGTCGGAGACGAGCGCTTCCAGTCGAAATCCACCCATCCGAACCCAGGCCCGGCCCGAAGCGGCGATGCCGGAGCCCGCGTGCGCCGCGATCGTCTCCGCTCCCGAGGGCGCGAGCGACGCGGTCCATGCGGCCGGCGCGTCGCCCTCCGACCCGCTCCGCGCGGCCGCGCGCCGTGCCTGCATCACCAGCACGGCTCCGGCGCGTCCCCGCGCCGACAGCGCCAGCCGCCCCCCGAATGCCGACGCGATCGCGCTCCCGGCCGCCCGGCGGGAATCCCGCACGGATACGAGGACCGAGAACGCGCGACCGCGCTCGCGCGCGATGCCGACGTCCGCGATGGCGTAGCGCTCGCCGCCGCTTCCGCTGGAGGACAGGAGCGCGTCCTCGGCGGCACGCGCCCCGAGCCGCATTCGTATCGGACCGCGACCGGCGTCTCTCACCGTCGTCTCCAGCTCGACACGCCCGTCGTCGGCCGGCGCCCGCGCCGACCACGGACGCCAGGATAGCCGCGCCCGCATCGGGCCCAAGCCCCAGCGCGCCACGAGCTCCCCCGCGACCGGCCTCGCTTCGCCCGGCCTTCGGCGCCAGCGCGCCTCCACGGCGAGCGGCCCGGCGGAGCGAACGGCCTCGGCGAGGAGCTCCGGACCCCGCTCGCGCGAGAGGAGCACTTCGCAGGAGAGGCGATCCTCTCCGGCGGTGCGCCCCAAACCCGCCGACAGCGAACCGGCGCGCCGGGCGCCGCGGACCGCGCCCGCGGCGACCGTCGCGGCCAGCGCTCCATGGCGCCAGGCGAATCCGCCCGCGTGAAGGAGGCGATCATCGCCGTCGTTCCCGATCAGCCCCCAGGCCGCGACCGGGCCGGCGGCAGCCGCCGTCGCCGCTCCGCGCACGGCGGGGCTCGACGCGCCGCGCGGCCCCTCCAGCATCGGCAGGCCAGACTCGAAGCCGGGCTCGGGCCGTCGCGGGGCGCGAAGCGTGCGCGTGAGTCCGAGCGCCTCACCGAAGAGCGACGGCGGACGGCGCACCACGATGGCCCCGGCCACCAGAGCCGCGCGGGGTCCGCGCCGGATCCCCAGCGTGCCCCAGGCCGCGCCGTTCGCGAGCGCCAGCCACTCCGCTCGCACCGAGCCCAGCGGACGCCACGCCGCCTCCGCCCAGACGCGCTTCGGCTTCCAGCGACCCTCGCGAAGGTCGGACCGCGCTCCAGCGCCGGGCCCGGCCTCGGGACCCCTCTCCTCGAGACGGTCGGGCGCCTCGAGATCGCCGGTCTCCTCGGGGAGCCACACGGCGGCGGACTCGGCGTCCGCGGCCGCACACGCGTGCGGGGCGGCGGCGAGCGCCGCGAGGAGTCCCGAAATCGCTAGTTGCCTTTTCCGTCGCATGATAGCAAAGCGGAAAGGGGCCAACAACGCGACCCGGAGCGGTGCCGGAGCGCCCGCACGGGCGACGTCGCAAGCTGAACGCAGCACACGATTTCCCTCGACTTCGGCGCCGCGATCGGTTATCATGCCGCCCTTAGCGCACCCACGCTCGGTTTCCGGTCGCTTGCCTCTGTCGCGACACCTCGGACTCCAAGGGATCACGAAGGCGACATGCCGCGTCTCCCATCCCGGATCACCGTTCCCCCTCGTTTCCAGGCTGCGCCCCGTATCGTCCGGAGGACTCCCCCCATGCGCCCGCTTCGTAGCCGCATTGTCTTCCTCGCCCTCGTTCTCGCCGCCGCGATTCCGGCGTCGGCTCATGCGGCCCGCACGGCGCCCGCCGGAGTCGAACCGCCCCCGGCCGGAGTCGTGCGGAATCAGGCATCGTCGCTCGAGCTCATGCCCCCGGGGATGAAACCGGGCCGCATCCAGCGCGCGCCCGCGGCCGGTGAGACGCTCTATGTGTTTCGCGACAGCCTGGAGACGCGATCCAGCCCCAACAACGAGGGGGGCTGGTCGCACTACGACCAGTCGCTCAAGCCGACGGCGTGGCACGTCGACAGCCTGCTGAGCTGCCAGGGAGCGGCTTGGTGGTGTGGGCTCGTCGACTCGACCTGGATCTACGACACGAATCGGGCGGGCTACGACAACGACTGGACGCAGTACCTCTCCAACATCGTCGACCTGAGCGGGATTCCGGCCGGAACGCCGGTGACGCTCGGATTCCGGCACCGGTTCAACGCCGAGCCGCTGTACGATTTCGGCAGCGTCCAGATCTTCGATCCCGACGACGCCGACTGGAACAATCTCGCGACGTTCACGGGAGCGGTCCCGAACAATCAGAACAACTGCGACACCGTGACCGTCGTCATCCCCGACTCGACCCGGCTCAAGTACAACCCGGTCTCCTTCCGATTCAAGTTCACGTCGGACGTCGGATATTCCTCGGCCGACGGGCTCTACAACGGGGATGGCTGGATCATCGACAACGTCACGATCAAGGCGGGAACCGACGTCCGGCTGTTCGACGACGGCCACGGCAACGCGGGCCACTGGTCGGTCACGACGAATCCGGGCGTGGGAGACCTCTTCTGGCTGAGCGGCAACCTCTTCACCGAGGACGTCTGCTCCAGCAACACGTCGAAGGTCTGGACCGGGTGGGATCCCGTCGTCCAGTCCCTGGTCCCCCGCATGGACGACCTCTTGAACATGCCCCCCGTCGCGATCAACCGGGCGTCGGACGCGTTCGTGGAATTCGACGTCTACCGGAACCTGCCGCTCCAGGCGTGCTTCTACTACCACCTGAACTTCCGCACGAAGAACGTGGGCGGGAATTGGAGCGCGTGGCAGGATCCGACCTTCTTCGTCTACTACGGCGGCAGCAAGGACTGGGCGCGGCAGCGGATTCCGCTCCCCGGCGCGGGCGAGCACGATTCGCTTCAGGTCCAGCTGGGCCTGCGCGACTACTCGGCCACCTTCTGCGACGGCATCTCCTCGCCGAACGGCGTCTATGCGTTCTTCGACAACGTCGCCATCGGCGTGATCGGCACGGCGCCACCGTCGTTCGTGGTGCGCGATCTCGATCTCTTCAACGATACGTTCTCGACGACGCCGTTCTACAAGGACGACAACTTCAACAGCGCCGTCGGCGACACGACGGTGGTCAACGTGAACACGTCGCTGGGGTACAAGCAGGGGTTCCTGTTCTACCGGACGGCTCCGAGCGGCGCCTTCAGCTCCACGCCGCTCGTCAACGTCGCGCCGGCGATCCCGACCCGCTTCTACGCCGACGTGCCCGCCGCGAGCTATGCGGCCGGCACGACGCTGCAGTACTACTTCTCCGCCACCGACAGCATGAACAACACGGCGACCTATCCGACCGACGCCGTCTCGGCGCAGCACTACCTGACCGCGTCGATCCTGCCCCTCAAGACGGCCACCAACCCCGGAAACGGCTGCTTCGACAGCCTGGCCACCATTCTGTTCGTGAACCACTTCTCCGGTCGCGAGACGTCGCCACGGATCGCCGACGCGCTGAAGGCGCTGGGGTACAAGTTCGATACCTGGGACGTGAACGGACCGAGCAGCGGCGTGGGGAACTGCCTGGGAGGCTCCGATCCCAACGACATCCAGTACCACTGGCCCCCGACCAACGTCGCCTCGCTGACGCAATACAAGACGATCATCTGGCACTCGGGGGATCTCTCGTCGTTCACGATCACACCGCAGGACGAGGCGGTCTTGCAGTCGTGGATCCAGCAATCCGGACGGGACCGGAACCTCTGGATCACCGGCGACGACGTGGGGTACGAGCTGACGGCCAGCGGCGCCGATTACAACAGCTTCATGGGATTCACCGCCGGAGCGCGCTACCTGCGCGACAGCTGGGAGACGCAGCCCGCCGATACGCTCCACCCGATGGTCTCGGGCGTGGCCGGCGGTCCGGCCGCCGGGCGGTTCTTCCACCTGAACGGGGACTGCCCCATCATCAACAAGTTCGACCTCATCACTCCCTCCAACCAGGCGCAGTCCGGCGGCAAGTGGGGCGTCCTGCTCCGCTACCCGAACACGCAGCCCGCCGCCACGCGCTATGCCACGAAGTACGTCTCGTTCGGCACCGACAGCGCGCGGGCCGTCTTCATGGGATTCAGCTTCAACTCGATCGAGGAGGGCGGCGAGCGCCTTCAGCTGGCCAAGGCGATCACGCAGAGCTATTTCCTGGAGAACCCCTGCTACTCGCCGACGGCGGTGCTCGAGGATCCCGCGGGCCAGGCTCCGCCCGTTCGCACGCAGCTCTTCCAGAACGCGCCCAACCCGTTCAACCCGGCCACCACGATCCGCTTCTCGGTGGCGCAGCGCGGCCCCGTCCGGATCGACATCTTCGACGTCGGCGGCCGCCACGTGCGCACCCTCGTCGAGAAATCCTACGAGCCGGGCGTGTACACCGCGCGCTGGGACGGCGTGGACGACGGCGGCCGGCCGCTCGCGAGCGGCGCCTACTTCTATCGCATGACGGCACCGGGCGCCTCCGACGCCAAGAAGCTCATTCTGCTCCGCTGACCTCGGCGCGCGATCGCGCGCGAGGCGTTCCTCCGGGGGGCGGTCCGCGGTCGTCGCGGGCCGTCCCCTTTCGTCACCGGCGAGACCGACGCTCAGGGAGGCGATGCCGTCGCCGGCCGCGCCGTCCAGGCGGCCCGCCGCGATCTCGAGGCGCCCCCATCGCGCCGCGAGCGAAAAGCCCAGCCGGCCCGGACCCTCACCGCGCGCGGCGCGCAGGGTGAGGAGCGACGCGACCGGCAGCTCGATCGCGAGGCGGGGACTTCTCCGCCCCGTCCGCTCCCAGCGGTCGGCCAGCGCGACCGTGACGCCGCCCGACCGCAGCCGCACCACCGCCGCAGCGGAGGGACCGGCCCCGAGACGCTCGGCGCCGCGGCTCCGGACGATCCGGTCGGCGTCGAGGACCACCTCGAGGTTGCCGCGAGCGCCCGCGAGCCGCGCGGCGATCCCCGCGCCCCCGGCCCACCCCGCGGCCTCCGGATCGCCCGCGAAGCGGAGCGCAAGCCGTTCCATGCGCGCGCGGATCCGGATCGCGCGGGGGCCGCGCTCATCGAGCGCGAGGGATTGGACCGACTCGGAAAGGTCGGGCGTGCCGGCGCGCGACCAGGCGGCGAGGACCGTGAACCGGGGCCACCCGCGCCCCGCCGCGACGCGGTCGGCCGCGAGTCCGGGCACGCCGTAGAGCGAGGCATGGCTCGCTTCGGCGATCCAGGCGGGCGCGCGATCGCGATCGTGGATCGGATCGAACGCGAGGTCCGCCGACGCCGCCCCGAGGGCCGATGGAGCCGCGCTTCGAAGGTCGAAGGCGGCGCGAGCCACCCCGCCGGGCGGCGGTGCCGCGAGCACCGCGAAGGCCGCGACCAAGCCGAGTGCCGGGCGGCGCGCCACGACGCCGAGTGCCGGGCGGCGCGTCACCGGGCGGTCCCTGCCGCCGACACCGCGACCGGGATCGCCGTGCGCCGCGGTCCGCGCCCGTCCTCCGCGACGGCCTCGGCCGCGACGACGTAGAGTCCGGGGCGCACCCACGCTCCGCCGGCGTCGCGGCCGTCCCACGCGAATGCGCCCTCGCTGGCGTAGCGCTGCCCCGCCACCAGGGTGCGCACGCGGCGCCCGAGAAGATCGTAGACCTGGACGACGAGCGAGCGTCCGCGCGCTTCCGGCGTGAGACGGAAGAGAAGCGGCGGCCTATCGGCCCCGCGGCGAAGCAGGCGCCCGCTCGCGAGCAAGAGCGCGCCGCGCGGAGCGAAGCCCCCCTCGGGGGCGCGGAGCGAATTGGGCCGGCCCGGGGTCGCCCGCGCCGGATCCACGCACTCGCCGAAGGTCCCGGGCTGATGGCCCGGCAGATCGGGGGAGAGCCGCTCCAGACTCCCGCCCCGCGAGACCGCCCGCGCGTCGTAGCGGATCACGTCGCAGGGAATGGAGTCGGACCCCATCACGCGCACGAGATCGGCGAAGCCGTCCGGGCCGTCGCCGTCGTTCAAGGCCGGCCAGGAGCCGGCGAGGCCGAGCACCGTCGTCGAATCCAGTCCATACCGGGCGCGCACGGCCGCGGGATCCTGGGCGATGACCAGGAGCGTCCCCGCCGTCGCCGCGCGCGGGACCGCCCCGCGCGCGACCGGCCGCGGCGGCGAGGAGCCGTCGGATAGCGCGAGAGCGCCGACGTCCGGCACCACGTCGCGAAACCAGAGCTCCACCCACTCCCCCGCGCCGGCATCGTGGAATTCGATCTCGTTCACCACGGCGGGCGCGGCGAGGGTCCGTCCGGAGATCCAGGCGGTGTCGGCGAGATCGGACGCGGGCGCTGCCCCCTCCGCGGGCGCCGCGCGCAGGCGCACGCGGAGCGGCCCCGCCGTCGCGGCTTCGAGGCGGAGGTCGACCGACGCGCTCTCTCCCGGCGCGAGCGCCACGCCCCGCGCGACGGCCGCGGGGAGCGCCTCTCCGCGCCCGGCGCCGCTCGGCGAGGCGTCCTCCCATTCCGCCAAGAGCCGCCAGCGCGAGGCGGCCAGCGGAAGCCGGCCGCGATTGACGATGCGCGCGCGGAGCACGACCGTTTCGCCGGGCCAGGGCACGACGGGATCGAGGCTCGTACCGCCCGGCACGAGCGCGACCCGCTCGTCCGGGTGGTTCGCGCGCCCGGGCGTGGGCGCCGGCTCCTCTTCCCAGTCGTCGGCGTTGCTCTGCGCGCCCGCCCCGTCCACGCGCCGGGCCAGGCTGTGGCCCGACGCCGCGTCGGGCGCGGGGGCTCCCAGGGAGAGCGATGCCGCTTCGAGCGCGCCATAGCCGAGCAGGTCGAGAACGACGCCGTCGCGCACGAGGCGCAGCGCGTCCGGCCCGTTCTGCAGCGCGCTCGAGAGGCTCCGGACGAGAAACGGCGCGCGCGGAGGGATGGTGTCGGCGGAAGCCCCGCGGTAGGCCGCGGTCCAGACATCCGGGCGCGAGCCGTCCGCCGTCTCGATCACGACGCCCGCGAGCGCGACCGGCGAGGGCCCGGGATTCCACAGCTCGACCCACTCGTTCCCATCGTCGGTGCCGGCGGGATCGTAGAGCACTTCGTTCAGCACGAGATCAGCGCGGGCTTGCGCGGGGCCGAGCGGCGGCGGCGCGCCGGGCGCGGAGAGGCAAGCGGCGAGGGCGAGCGCCGCGAGCGACGGGCGGAACATGACGACCTCCGATTTCCGGAGGCGCGGGGGCGATGGAACGGAACGAAACCGGCTCGGGTGCCGGGCGGCGACGCCGCGGACTCGGCGCTCGGGAGCGCCGCCTCACTACATCAGATGGAACCGGCGCCGGAGCGCCCACTCGAGCGCGAGCCCGAGCACCAGCACGACGAAGAGGAGCGGATTGTGGAAGAGGTCGATCTGGGCCAGGCGCGATCGGACGAGATCCGGCGACCGCAGCCGCTTCATCACGGCCTCGGGATTTCTAAGAGGCGCGCTCGCGCCGCCGGAGCGCTCGGCCAGGCGCGCGAGCACGTCGGGCTCGGCCGCGAGCGATTCGAACTCGATCCCCTGCGCTCCGACCGCCACGCGAACGCTGTCCATGCCGACCAGGCTTCCGCCGCGCTCCACGCGCCCGACGAGGAGGTAGACCCCCGGCGCCACCGCCAGCGAGCCGGTGTAGACGCCCGGCTCGGCCAGGGTCAGCGCCGCGCCACCCCCGGCGCTGGCCGAGCCGGATCCCTCGGCCGCGGATCCGCCCGAGGGAAGCCCCGTCGCGCCGATCCGTCGCGCGCGCACGCTCGCGGTCGCGCCGGGGCCGAGCGGCTGGGACACCGTGACGCGCACCGCCATGCTCCGCCCTTCCGGGGTGATGTCGGGCGCCGTGATGCGCACCGGCCGGTCCTCGCCCGAGGCGGCGAGCCATCGCGTGGCGCCGCCGAAGAAGGCCGCTTCGACGCCGGCGCCGTTTCCGAATCCTGCCGCGGTGAGCCCCCAGCGATAGACGCCCGCCGCGTTCAGGACGAGGACCCGGCCCGCGCCGACCTTCCCCGCCATGACGAGCGGGATGTTGGCGTCGTCCACGCGCACGGTCAGGATCGGGACGACGGCGGTTCCGGTCGCGCGGAGCGCGACGGGGGGCTTCACGGGAGGAAGCCCGCGCCAGGTGCTGGCCGCGCTCGCCGCGTCCCCCTCGAGCAGCGTGACTTCGTGCACCCGTCCGGCCGGAGTCAGGTCGGCGGGCGCGTCCAGGCCGGGGTCCCGCCCCCAGAAGCCCCACGAGAGGCCCAGGGCGCGCGAGAGGGGGGACTCCGGCGGCATGCGGCCCTCGGGATCGATCCAGAGAAGAAGCCCGCCGCCGCGCTCCAGGTAGCGGAGCAGCGTCTGCGCCCGCTCGGGCGTCATCGTGCGGGTGTCGTAGCGGACGACCGCGGCCTCGGCGTTCTGGAGCCGCGCGGCCAGCGACGAGGTCGCGCCGTCCGGCGCGCTGACGGCATCGGCCCCGGAGGAGGTGAGGCGCTGCGCCGCCCACGAGGTGTCGGACTGGATGCCGCGCGCGAGCGACCGGAGGTCCCAGTCCCACGAGGAAGCGAGCACCGGGACCGTGCGCTTGGCGGGACGCGCCTCCACGGCGATCAGCCGCGCCTTGTTCTCGCGCATGGGATCGCCCGGAACGGGATCGAGCGAGACGGAGAGGAAATGCTTCCCCGCCGTGAGCGGGGTCCAGGGAAGACTCACGCGGCTCGATGCGCCGGGACCGGCGAGCGCGTACGGCGACTTCGCCAGCTCACGCCCTCCCTCCCCCAGGCGGATCGTGCCGCGCGAGGCCGGGCGCGTGCCCTGGCGCACGGTCACGTGCACGGCGGCCGGACGCTCGAGGACCGCTTCCAGCGGCGCCTCGACCCCCGCGATTCCCACGGTGGGGGGATCGGTGGCCGAGCCCGCGACGAGCGTGAAGGCCGGGAGCGACGCGTCGAGCGCGCGCTCGGGGTCTTCGCCGCGGTTGACGGCGCCGTCGCTCACGACGACCAGGGCGGCGACCGAGTCGGGGTCGACGCGCGACGCCGCTTCGCGGAGCGCATCCCCCAGCGCCGTCTCGCCCGTCAGGCCGTCGGCCGTGGAGGCCGGGGGCGCGCCGCGGGCGAAGGCGCCGAGCGCGGCGTCGAAGGGCGCCGTGCGCACGTCGTAGCGCCGGCCCAGCTCCCGCGCGATCGCGGCGGCGGCGCTGTCGGCGGCCCCGACGCGGCTTCGGCCTCCGGGCGCGTCGCGCACCTCCATGCTCCCGGAATGGTCCACGAGCACGAGCAGCCGGTTCCGCTCCTTGGACGCGGTCGGGAACCGGGCGACGGGGGCCAGGGACGCCACGAGGAGCGCGATCAGGGAGAGGAGGCGCGCGCCGAGCAGGATGGCGCGTTGGCGCGGCGGCAGCACCGGATAGCGCGTGGCATACGCCCAGATCGCGACCCCGATCGCGGCCAGGACGAGCGCGAGCGCGATCGGGACCGGGGTCAAGGACAGCGACGTCTTCATGCGTTCAGGGTACCCCGCGCGGATGGAATGAGTCCGTGCATGACGTACGACGGGGGCAGCGCGGCAGGTGAAGCGAATTCGAGGGGGCCGTGGGGGAACGGTACGGAAGCGTCCCCGGAGGGGTCAAGTGGAAATCGACGCGGCGCCGCGCGGCGCGCGGCGCGCGCCGGGCCGCGCTCAGCTCTCGGCGGCGGGGGCGGTCTGTCCCGTCTTCGCGAACGCCTCGCGGCCCTCGCGCGTGTCCAGGCCCAGCTTGCGCAGGAGCACGTAGAGCTGGACCGGATTCAGCTCGCGCGATCCGTACTCCGGCTTCCGCAGCTCCTTCTGGACGCGCATGAGGCCGTAGTCGGGATGGCGCCGCGCGATGTCGCGGACGATGTCCTCGTCGGTGAGCACCGCTTCCGTCCGCTCCGCGCCCGTCGCCGTATCGGCGGCGAGCGACTCGCCCAGGGGCCGGTCGGCCGGCACGATCGGGCCGAACGATCCCACCGCGAGATCCGGCTCCGGGAAGGCCTGGAGGATGTTCTCGAACTCGAGCAGGTCGAACACTTCGCGCACGTCCGCGACCATGCCGGCGAGCTTCAGATCGCCGCCGTGCTCGCGGATCTCGCGGATCTCGCTGATGAAGATCCCCCAGCCGGCGCTCGAGATGTACTCCACCCGGGAGAGGTCGACGACGATGTGATAGCGCTTCTCGCGCAGCAGCGCCTGCATGCGCCGCTCCAGCTCGGGGCTGGTCGTCGTGTCCACGTAGCCGGAGACGCGGAGCACCGAGACTCCACGGTTCTGCACCGCCTCCTCCACATAGACGTCGATTCCCTTCATGCTTCCTCTCCTTGTGGTTGGCCGGGCTCTGCCGGTGACGGCGCGGACGCGGCCGGCGCGCTCGAGGACAAGGCTTTCGCAAGCCTCGCCATCCGGTTATCGGACCCGTTCTGAGCGAACTGTAGCCGTTTCTCCCGCGTGTTAAGTCCGTGGCGACGCAACACTTCATAGACGCTCCGCTCCGTCATGTCGGCACGGCAGCGGTCCGTTCCCTGGAGGAGGTCCAGAATCCGCTTCGAGCCCAGGAGCGGCTCGGCGTGGACGATGGCGAGGATGGCCGCCTCCTCTTCGAGGCTCGCCCGCGCGAACCCGGCCCCGCGGCGGGACGCTTTCATCCCCTCCACGGCGCCCATCGTCTCGACGCGCCGGCGGTAGCGGTAGTACGTCGAGGGTGCCACATGGAGCCGCTCGCACGCCTCGGCCACCGGCAGCCCCTCGGTCTCGATCAGGCGGAACAGCTCCCGCCGGGTCTCCTCGAGCCGCTCCTCCACCGCGGTCTTCTCCTTGATCGCGACGAGCGTGATGTCGTCGTTCTGGAGGGCGCCGGCGGTGAACTCGTGGATCTCCTCGCTCAGAGCGTCGGCGAACTCCTGCGGCGTCTTGTGGCCGTGGCGCTTGATCGCGGTGAGGAGCCGCGCCTCGCCGAACTGCTCCTTGGCCGGGTTCATCGCCTCGGTGATCCCGTCGGTGTAGATCACGAGCATGTCGTCCTGGCGAAGCGTGAGCTTCTCGACCGAGATGGTCTTCCGGAAGAGGTCCTGGTCGGGGGCGTTGATTCCCACCGGAATTCCCTTGGGCTTGAGGAAGTACGTGGCGTCCTGGCCGCCGCGATAGAGAATCATGGGATTGTGCCCCGCGCTCGCGTAGGTCACGGCGCGGTTGACCGAGTCGAGCACGACGTAGAACATCGTCACGAACATCCCCTTCTTCATGTCCTCGGTCACGAAGCTGTTCATTTTGGACATGACGTCGGAGGCCGACCGGTTCCCGCGCGCCTCCATGCGGAGCGCCGTGCGGATCATGGTCATGACCAGGGAGCCGGGGACGCCCTTCCCCGAGACGTCGGCCACCACGACGCCGACCGTGCGCTCGTCCACGGCGATGAAGTCGAAGTAGTCGCCGCCGACCTCCTTGGCCGCGCGGTAGAGGTAGCCCAGCTCGAAGCCCTCGAGCTCGGGGACGCTGCGCGGGAGCAACGTCTGCTGGATCTCCTGCGCGACCTGCATCTCGCGCTGGATCCGTTCCTGCTCCATGAGGTTGCCCTGCGCGGCGCGGAACTTGGCCGTGACCTCGTTGAAGGCCCGCGCGATGTCGTCGATCTCCTCGTTCCCGCTCGATCCGATCTCGGTGAGCATCTGCCCCTCGCCGATCGCGCGGACGGTGTCGGAGAGCGCCTGGATCGGCTTGACGAAGATTCCGATCAGGAGCGCGCTCAGGACGCACCCGGCCAGGAGGGTGAGGAGCGCGACCGTGGCCAGCTCGAAGCGCGCGCGCTGCACCCGCTCGGTGATGGCGGACTCGCGCAGCGACACCTCGATCCAGCCGACGGGCGCCCGGAGGATCTTGTTCCCCTCGGCCTCCGGCTGGAGCACCGGCTCGTACAGCGTGCGCGCGTCGCCGTCCCGGATGACCCCCGTCTTGGGAACGCTCCGCCGCGTGAACAGCTCCTCGAACTGGTTGGATCCCCAGACACGCCCGCCGGCGTCGAGCACGCGGACGGTGCGGTACTCGGGATGCGCCCTCATGGTCGCGCGGATCGACTGGTTCAGCATCGTCTGGTCCGGCGACATCGGCTCGGGACGCGACAGAATGCCGAGGGCGGGGTCGGAGAGGCTTCGCGCGCCGCTCCGGGCCTGGGCCACCATCTCGTCGGCGAGCGAAGCGGCCTGCCGGACGTGGACCAGCGTGAACGCCAGCGTCACGAGGAGGGCGAGCGCGCCGAAGGTCTGCAGCGTGTACTGGAAGCGCAGCGAGCGGCGCGGCCCCTCGATGCCCTTCCGCTTGCGGACGCGGCGCCGGTCGAGCCGCTTCGCCATGATCAGCGTGTTGCCGTCGTGGCCGTGGCGGTAGCGCACCTCGTCCATCAGCTGGTTCATGATGAAGACGCCGAGTCCGCCGCGCTTCCGGTTCTCGACGTACATCTTGAGGTCGGGGCTCTGGACGTTCCGGAGGTCGAACGGGCGCCCCTTGTCGTGGATGGCGATCGAGAACTCGCGCCCGTTTCCGGTGATCACGACCTCGATCGGCCCCCCCGGAAGATCCTTGTACCCATGCTTGACCACGTTCGTGCACGCCTCGTCCACGGCGAGCTTCGTGTTCGCGAGGATCTTGTTCGGGATGAGGAGCTTCTCCCCCGTCTCCTCGACGAAGTCGCGGATCTCGGCCAGGTGGCGCTCTTCGGCGGGCACCTTCAGGCTGAAGCGGCGCGTGGGCTGGATCTTGATGTTCATCGGCGCGCCTCCGACTTCATCCGGTCGCGGGCTTCGAGGACGTTCTTGCGCGCGTTCTCGTTCAGCGGGTCGAGCACCAGGATCTGCTCCCAGTTCCGGAGCGCCTCCTGGTAATCCCCCTTGGTGAACGCCTCCATGCCCTGGATGTAGAGCTGCTTGATGCGCGCGTCCAGCTCGGGCCGGGGCGCGGCGAGGCGGCGGTCCACGCGCTCGCGCCAGGCGCGCGCTTCCGCGCTCGTCGGGTCGGCCGCCAGCGCCCGCTTCACCGCGCGGGCGGCGTCGTTGTAGCGGCCCTCGTTGAACGCGAGGGAGGCTTCGTGCACCGCGGTCAGCGCTTCGAGGCGCCGCGCGAGCACGGAGGCTTCGGCGGCGCTCTTGCCGAAGGAGCCCTCGAGCGACGTCCAGAGCGCGGTGGCGCGCGGGTCCTCGGGGCGGAGCCGAAGGGCGAGCGCGGCCTCCCCCGCCGACTGGAGGAGCATCCCCCGCGCGCGAAGCGAGTCGGCGCGCGCGACGGCGCGATCGGCCGCCTGGTCCCGGGCCGCGCCGATCCGGCGCTCGAGGAGCGCCAGGCTGTCGGCCCCGCCGGGCCCGCCGTTCGTGGGCGCGCCGCCGAGCGCGCGCGTGAGCCCCGCCGCCTCCTCGACGTCGCCGCGATTCAGCGCCTCGTGCGCGAGGACGGCCAGGGTGTCCGCGAGGAGCCGGCGGCTCGCCGCGTCCAGGTCTTCCTTGGCGCGAAGCGCGATCGCCGCGCGTGCGGCGTCGGCGCGCGGCCTGAGCGAGGGGTCGCCCGGAAGGTCGCGCGCGAGCACTTCCCAGAGGACGAGCGCGGTCTCCCAGTCGCCCGCCTTCTCGGCCGCCTGCGCGCGGGCGCGGTCGCCGGCGATCCGCGCCGCGCTCTTCGCGCGGAGCGAATCCTCGGCGGCGCGCGCGTACTCCTGGCGCCGCCGCGTCTCGTACTGAGACACCGGCTCGCCCCAGGCGAGCCGGATCCCCAGCTGCTTGGTCATCTCGAATTCGTTCGGCACCATCGAGAGGTCGACGGCATAGCGCCGGTACTGGATCCCCACGCCGAACACCGGCCGGCCGCGATCGAAACCCGCCCGCAGGGCGCCGAGACCCGCGCGCGCGTATTCCACGCCCAGGCGCATCCGCGTGCCCTCGCTTCCGTGGCGCGCGACGTCGAGCGCGGCGCGGAGGGCCCCCGAGCGCCCCAGGCGCCACTCGGGCCCGGCCGCCCCGAGACGGAAGGAGCGGTCGATGGCCGAGGCGGCGCCGCCCAGGTCCAGCGAGCCCGCCACCACGTTCTCGGCCGTGAATCCGATCTGGCCGCCGCGAAGCCGGGCGGGTCGCCAGGCCACGCCCAGGTCGAGCGCGGGCGCGGCTGCCGAGACGTCTCCCAAGGACTGGCTCAGCACCTTGAAGGTGACGCCGGCGTACGCCGCGCCGATCGCGCGGCGCGCGACGCTCGCGGCGAGAGCGGTCTCGGTGTAGCCGAACGTTCCGAGCGGCTGGTTCTGGGCGTCGTAGGCCTCGAGTCCGGAGGTGCCCAGGCGCGCGACGCCGATCCCCGCGGCGCCGAGGCCGGGAATGGGGTACGAGACGGCCGCCATGTCCCATCCGGTGTCGAACTGCAAGAGCCCGTGCTGAACGAGGAGCGTGCGCTCGTCCTGCGAGGCGAGCCCGGCCGGGTTCAGGAACACGGCCGTCGGGTCCTGGGCGAGCGCCGTCGTCGCCGAGGGAGCGCCGCTCGTCGGCCACCCCGCGGGGGAGCTGAGCAGATTCGCGGTTCCGGCGGTCTGGCTCCGGGCCGGCCGCGCCACGAAGGCCACCACCATCATGGCGATCAGGGAGAGCGCCACGGCGACCGCGCGGACGATCTGCTGATTCTTCCCGCCGTAGAGATCGAAGTGGTGCCGGGAGCGGCGCGCGCGAAGCCGCCGGCAGCGCCGGAACCGGTACCACGGCGAATGCGCGAGGAGGCGCCGCTTGGAATGGCGGTGGATCCGCGGCACGCGCGCGCGCGCACGGCGCTCCCCGAGCGACCGGAGCCGCCGGCGGCGGCGGCGGAAGAGACGGATCCGAAGGCGCGGGAGCCTCATCGCAGCACCCCCACCTTGACCGCCTCGTTCACGCCGCCTCCCTCGATCCGCGCGACGTAGACGCCCGGCCGCACGGTCTCACCCTTTCCGTTCCTGCCGTCCCACGCCACCTCGTTCAGCCCCGCGGCCCCGCCGGGGCCGCCCGCGGCGAGCGCCATCTCCCGAACGAGATCGCCCAGGAGCGTGTAGATCGCGACATGGACCGAGGCGTCGGCGGCGAGCCGGTAGGAGAGCCGCACGTCCTCGCGCCCCGCGCGGAAGGGATTCGGGTATCCGTGGGGCTTGGCGAAGAGGGTGACCGCGGTCGACGTGATCGGCTCGAACGGAAGGCCGCCCGCGGCGCGCACGGCGACCGGCGTTTGGGTCAGGTCGTCGCGGACGTCGAGGTCGGAGGGATCGGCGAGCCGGAGCGCGACCGCGCGGGCCGCGGAACCGGGATGGAGCGCCACGTCGACGCGGAGCGTCACCGGAGGGCCGGTGAGCGCGAGCGGCGACGCCAGCGTGAGCGCGACCTTGCCGGGGCCCGCGCCCGGGGAGCCCTGCGCGAGGATCGAACCCTGGTCGTCGCGCAGCGTGATCCGGTCCACGGCAGCCGCCGCGTTCGAGGCGGGCGCGCCGTCCACGAGCACGGTGAACGCCGCGGTGACGAGGTGGGACGAGGCCGCCCCTCCCGTCGCCACGAGCGGCGTGAGCTCGAGCGTCCAGAGGCGCACGGGCCCGTCCTCGGGCGCCACCTGCACCGGCGCGCCGCCCGGAAGCCCGCGGACCTGGAGCGCCGCCACCGGCTCGACCACGCTCAGCTCGCCGGCCGGCGAGACGACGGCGGTGCTCTCGGCCAGACCCCATTCCGTGCCGTGCACCAGGAGCGCGACGGGATAGGCCTGGCTGGCCAGCGCGGCCGGGAATGCGACCGCGTTGAACGCGAGCGGCGCGGAGGCGCCGGGGGCGAGGGCGAAAGGCGATCCGGAGGCCGCGGCGGCCGCCGACTCGACCCCGTCGGTGACGAGCAGGGTGGTCGCGGCGGGATCGATCAGGAAGGTCGAGCCGCCGTCGTTCCGGATGGTTGCGGCGAGGGACATCGTCTGCCCCGCGCGGACGGTGTCGGGGGCGGTCGAGCCCGGTACGTAGGCGAGCCGCGCCGGGGCCTCGACCGCGAGGGAGCCCGCGTCGAGCGCCTCGTCGCGCGCGCGGCCGTCCTCGGTGCCATGGGCTTCGAGGAGCGCCGGAGCGGCGCCGGGCGCGGCGGTGCTGGTGCCGAGCGCGGCGGGACCGAACGTGACGACCAGGGAGCCGCGCGCCGGGATGGTGCCCGCGGATGCGGGCGCCAGGCTGGTGAAGACCGGCGCGTCCAGCGTGAGGCGCGTCGCGGGGCTCAGAACGTAGGGGACGTCACCGGCGTTGGCGACCGTGACCGCGAGGGAGCGGGTCTGCCCCGCGCTGACGCGGGCGGGAACGAGCGGGCCGCTGACCGCGAGCAGGGCCGGCTCGATCACGTCCACGCTGTCGGGCGCGAGCGGGATGGTGTCGGCGAACGCCTGGCCCGATTCCGTGCCGGAGAGCGCCAGCGCGGCCGCGTAGCGGCCGAGGGTGGCCCCGGCCGGGATCGCGAGCGAATCGAACGCGAGGTCGGCGGCCGCCGAGCCCGGGACGACCGTGGCCGCGGCAAGTCCCGTCGTGAGACGCGCGGCGCCACGCGTCAGGACGAGGCGCGTCGCCCCGGGATTCAGCGTGACCGATGCCGTCCCGCTGTTCGTGAGGCGCGCCGCGGGGGCGAAGGCGCGGCCGCGGAGGTAGCGTGACGGCGCCGTACCCGCGGGCGACGAGGTTAGCGTGGCGCCGGAAATGACTTGGAACCGCAAAGGACTTTGCGTCGCACCCTGCACCGTCGCCGTGCCGTAGGAGACCGACGCCGCCAGGTCTGCCGCGATCTCCGTCCCGTCCGGAATCCCCGATGACGGGACGGCGACGGTCAGCGTCAGGGTCGTGCTCCCGAGGGCTCCGAGGGCCGCGGGAAGGGGCGGCGTCACGCCGGTCACGACGAACGCGGAGGGGGTGAGCGCCACCGCGTCGATCACGGCCGCCGTCGCCGCAAGGTTGTCCACGCGGTACGTGAGCGCAAGCCCCGCCGAGCCGAGCGGCACGGGATCGGGGGCGGCCCCCACGGCCGCGACCTGGACTCCCGCCACGTGCACCTGCGCGCCGGCCAGCGAGAGATAGAAGTCGAGGGGGCCGCCGGCCGCGTCGGTGCCGACCGCGCGGAGCGAGGGCGCGTAGGTCCCGGGAAGGAGGCCCGCCGAAACGGGAGCGCCGGTCATCGCCAGGGTGCGCACGGCGCCGGCGGGGATGGTGACCGCCGACGTGAGCGGGACGGAATAGGCGCCCGCGCCCGAGCCGAAGGAGAAGAGCGATCCGGTCCCGAGCGTGACCGATCCCGACGCGGCGGCATTCCGGACGTCCAGCGCGAAGGAAGCCGTCTGCCCCGGCGCCACGACGGTCGGCGAAAGCGCTCCCGCGAACGCGAGCGAAGGGGGCGGGAGATAGACGACCGCCAGCGAATCGCGGGCCGAGCCGAGAACGCTGGCCGCGCGGATCATGCCCGGACCCGCCACGGCCGGGGCCACCAGCACGGCGCGCGCGAGGTCGCCGGCGCCGGTCGCGATCTGGAGACCCGGTGACGGGGAGGCGTCAGGCGCGACGAGCGAGTCGGCGCTCACGGTGATCAGCGTTCCCGGTGCGGCGGTGTTTCCGTAGGCGTCGCGCAGCGGCCCGAACGTCACCGTGGTCGTGCTCCGGCCGTCGGCCGTCAGCGTATCGCGGGCGGCCGCGATCGGAATCGCGCCCGACGGCGCCGCCGGAGCGACAACGACCGGACCCGACGTGAAGGTCGCCCCACCGCCGGCGGCGCGCGCGGTGACCTGGAGCGGTCCCGCCGCGGTGGCCGTGGCGAACGTCACGAAGTCGCCCCCGGAGAGCGATCCGAACGCGGGCGCAAACGACACGCCGCCCCCCGTCGAGCCCATCACGATGGTCGCGGTGTCCCCCAGAGCGGGGTTCCCCGAGGCGTCCAGCGCGCGCACGCGGACGCGCACCGGCGCGCCCGCGGTCCAGGAGGCGGCATCCGGCAGGACGACGAGTGAATCGACGCCGGAGGGGGCGATGCTCGCGGCGATGCTCACGGGACCGACGGAGGTCCCGCGCGCGTAGATGAGATCCCCCGCGGGAGCTGCGGTCGGCGCGCGGTAGCGGACCGCGAGCGAGCCGGCCGCGTCCGTGACGCCGGCCTGCGTCGTGCCGGTGCCGGAAGTCGCGCCCAGCGATTCCAGCGAGCCCGCGGGCGCGGAGCCGAGATAGAAGGTGAGCGGGGCTCCGGGGACCGGGTTCCCGAAGCGGTCCCGCGCGGTCGCGGTGACGGGCGAGGCCCCGCCCGGTCCCAGGGACAGCGACGAGGGCTGGAGCAGGAGCGCCGCCGCCGTGTCCGGCAGCGCGGTCGCGCTGAAGAGGACGCTGTCCCCCGCGACCGGAAGCAGGGCCGCGATCCGGTTGTTCGAGACGCCGGCGACTGTGCCCAGGCGCACGACGTCGCAGCGGGCCTCGCCGCTGGCGCCGGTCACCGCGTCGGAATCTGCGGGCGCTCCGCTCACGACGTCCAGCGAGCCGCCGCCGGCGCGAACGCGGAACGAGACCACGGCGCCTGGGGCCGGATTGCCGAACGCGTCGCGCACCGTCACGCGGAGCGGCTGCGCGAGCAGACGGTCCACGACCGCGGTCTGCCCGTCCCCGCCGCTCGCCGCGAGCGTCGCGGGGGCGGCGGGCGTCACGACCACGTCTCCCGAGGAGGCGATGGGGCCGACGCCCGAAGCGCTCAGGCGCAGGGTCTCGGCCCGCGTCAATCGGACCCGCAGGGTGACCGTGCCGGAATCGGCCGGCGCGAAGGTGTAGGAGGCGCGATCGTCGGCCGGATCGTCCACGAGCGATCCCACGGCACCGGGGCCGATGGACCACGAGACCGAATCCGGCAGCGACGACGAGGTGTCCAGCTGAAGGGTGGGCACCGCGCCGAGCGCGACGTTTCCGAACGCGTCGCGCAACGTGATCGCAAGGTCGAGAGGGCTCCCCGCCGTCACGGTTCCCGCCGCCGCGATCTCGACCGTCGCGGCCGAGGACGGGGCGACCGACACCGACACGGAATCGGAACGGACCGCATCCGGCGCCGCGCTCCCCAGGACCGTGAGCCGCAGCGTCACCGTCCCCGGCGCCGAGCCCGCGTTCAGCGTGAAATCCGCGGCGCCCGAGACGTCGGTCACGGCCGCGGCGGGAACGACGCTCCCACCGCCAAGAACCACCGACGCCGCGACGGTGTCTCCCGGCGCGGCGTTCCCAAACGCGTCGAACACACGCGCGCGAACCGTCGTCGAGCCGCCAGCAGGCAGGGTGCCGGCGCCCGGCGGGTCAGCGGCGAGCCGGTAGGGCGCGCCGGCCGCCACGACCACGGGACCGTAGCTCGCGGCGTGGGACGAGTCGTCGGTGACGGCGATCGTGAGCGGGGCGGCGAGCGACGGCGTGAACGGGACCGTCGCGACGCCGCCGCTCAACGCGACCGTCGCGGGGAGCCCTGTCGCGGCGCCCGTGGTCGCCGCGAGATGCACCGTGTCGGTGCGTCCGGGCATCGCGTTGCCGAACGCGTCGCGCGCCTCGACCCGAAGCGACTCGGCCGCCCCGGCCGTGAGCGGGCCGGCCGGTCCGCTCAGCACGAGCGTGTCGAGCGCGCCAGGGACGTAGAGGATCGTGGGAGCCGTCAGCGGCACTCCGCGCGCCGTGACCGAGAGCGCGGCCGGGCCGGTTGCCGTCGCCGTCGCGGCGTAGGCGATCGCGCCCCCGCTGTCGGTCGCGCCGGCGAGCGGCGCCGCCGCGATCGGAACGCCCGACGAGGAGACCGTGATCGAGTCGCTCGGCACCAGGGCGAGCGCGTGGCCGCGCCGGTCCCGCAGCGTGACGGTCACGACGCTTCCCGGGGCGCCGACCGGCACCGGAGAGGTGGCGGTCACGGACGAGCTGTCCGCGCTCACGGCGCCCGGCACGAGGCGCACACTGATCGATCCGGACGCCGTCCCGCGCACCGAGGCGGCCGATAGGACCGCGGTTCCCAGGACGCTCCCCCCCAGGAGATCGAACGCGATGGCCCCGCCCGCGGCGCGCACCTGAACGCCCGGCGTCACGGGATCGGCGTCGGCGGTCGCGATCGAGCCGAGCGTCGTGGAGACGGTGTAGGCCTCGCCGTCCTGAACCGGGTTCAAGAACGCGTCGCCCAGACCCGAGGCCGCGATCGAGCGCACGGAGATCCCGTCCGCCGCGACCGAGTCGGGCGAAGCCGAGAGCGCGATCGATCCCGCCGGCGGTCCGGCGACCAGACGCAGCGCCGCCGCACCGGTCGCGCTTCCCCGTTCCGACACGAGACCCAGGCCGGCGGCGCCTGCGACGGTTCCGGCACGCACCCGGCCCGACACCGTGCCGTCCGCGGCGACCGTCCACTGGAAACCCGGCGTGCCGGGATCCGCGTCGGTGATCACGCCCAATCCCGTCCCCGTCGCGGTGAATCGCTCCCCGGCCGCGACCGCGTTTCCGAACGCGTCCCGCACGACTCCCGAGACGACGGTCGCGGAATCGACCCCCCCGGCAACGAGCGTGTCGGGCAGGGCCGTCAGCGCCAGCGTTCCCGCGGGCGCGGCCGGCGCCGTGAGCACGGCGGATTCGGCGAAGCCCACGAACGGCGCGACGCCGTTCGCGTCGATGACGCGCATCCGTCCAGGGGCCGTCGTGGCCTGGGTGTCGCGGAATCGCACGTCCGCCGAGTCGCGTCCCGCCGGAACCACGACCGAGAAGATCGGACTTCCGCCCAGATCTTCGAAGCGCCCCTGCGGACGATCGGTCCAGAGGGTCAGTTCCTCGGGGGCGGAGAACGGCGCCCGGTTTCCGAAGACGTCGCGGGCGACCACGGTGACGGTGTCGGGCGTGCCCGCCGCGAGGCGAAGCGTGTCGGGTCGAAGCTCGAGGTGGTCGGGCACGGAGGGGGCGACGTTCAGCCGAAATCGCGGCGCCGACTCACGCCCCGTCAGCGTGTCGCGCGCGGCCACGTAGAAGACCCCGGCGCGGCGGGCCGTGAGCGTCCCGCTCCACGCCCCGGCGGTCAGCGTGGCGTTCGGGCTCACGAACGAGGGATCGGACGGCGCGGCACCGAGCGAATCGGTATAGCCCACGAAGCGGACCGGCTGCGCCGATCCCACATCGTCCGTGACGCGGTTTCCGTCGGCGTCCCTGGCCTCGGCGGTCGCCGCGAAGGGCCCGCCCGCGGTCGCCGATCCCGCCGCCGTCGCGACGAGCGCCGCGTAGGCGCCGTGGAACACGATCACGGCGTTCGTCGAGTCGTGCCAGGAACCGCTGTCCGCGAAGACCTTGCCCGCGCCGGGCCGGTTGACGACGAGCCTGCGGCTCGAGACCGTCGAGTCGGTCAGGAAGCCGATCCCGCCGGTCACGCGCCACGCTCCGTTCACGAACCGGGCGAAGTTGCCGTAGCGGTCGTACCCGCGCAGGTAGAAATGCGTCGTGTCCTGGTCGGTGGTGCGCGCCAGGCCGCCCACCTCGACGCCGGCCCCGTCCGCGATCCGCACCGCCGCCACGGCGTCGGGAAGCACCCGCACGCGCGGCGACCCGGCGGCCAGCGTGTCGAGCGTGCCCGTGTTCTGCGGATCGCTCGAGACCGTGAACCGCGCGACACCCGCCACGGTGTCGGTCACCGCTTGGGACGAGGGACCGCCGACGCCGTAGAGAACGCTGATCAAGTCCGAGGCGAGGAACTTCTTGGTGGCGGGAGGGCCGCCGCCCAGCACGAGCCGGACGGTCTGCCCCGAAATCGAGATCGACGTGACGGCCGTCGCGTTCGTGTAGTCCACGTATCCCGGGGCGCCTGAGCTGGCCCGCTGCGGGGGCGTCCACCCGTTCGGGATCCGGACTTCGAGGACGCCCCCCTGGGGATTCCCGAAGTCCTCGGACGGGTCGTAGACGACGGTCCACTGATGTCTGGAGCCGGCCACGGCGCTGTCGGGCTGGATGATCTGCGCGGCGCCGGAACCGGGGGCGGCCATGGCGATGCGGGCGGCGAAGAGGAGCGAGGGGAACGCGAGGAGCGGCACGGACGCGGCGAGACGCGCGGCGCGCGCGCGACATGCGCGGCCGGCTCCCCGATGCGGACCGATGGAGCGCAGCGTGAGACGGGACAGCATGACCTCGAGTGATCGGTGTGGAGTCGCCTGTTTCGCCCAGGGATTTGGTCCCGTTCCGGTAGCGCAAGATGGGTGCCACGCAAGAGCTTCGACGCGAGGCGGGAAGCAGCCCGAACTCGGCGGCTGCTAGGGAATTGCGGCTCTGGGGATTAAGGGGTGCGGAAGCGTCTTTTCAGATAGGGCCGAAGCATTGCATTTCGCAAGGGTGCGTGCGGCGCGCCTTTGGCCGGCGGCCAGCGGCTGGCCGTCAGATCCGCGGCGGGCGGATCTCGCCGACGACCTTGGCCGGCGCCTCGGCGGGTGCGATCACGGCGCGGGGGCCGGCCGCGATCGAGCGGCGGTTCGCGAGTCCGATGAACACGACCTGGATGAACGTCGCCACCGCGAGAGCGGCGAGCGCGACGTCGAAGACGCCCTGAAGGCGCTGACGCGTCGTCTCGCTCCACAGCGCGACGCCCAGGAGCAGCAGCCCGACCAGGGACGTCGTGAACACGCCGGTCAGCTTGCCGAAGCCCGTCGGCTCGATGCGGACGGGGCCGCGGAACACGTAGAGGTACACCGTGCCCGCGACCAGGAGACCGTAGCGCGCGAGCATGAGCCCCGCGACCCACCACGGGATCATCCCCGTCTGGGCGAGCGTGACGAAGATCGTCACGTTGAACACGATGTCCACGATCGGATCGAGCACCTTCCCGGTGTGCGACTCCATGGCCAGCGCGCGCGCGAGCACGCCGTCCAGGACGTCGGTGAGCGCGGTGCCGACGAAGGCCCACACCGCGATCGACCACATGCCGTGCCTCACGAAGAGCACCACCGCGGGGAGCGCGACCAGGCGGAGCATCGTGACCGCGACCGGAAGCGGAAGGCGGCGCAGGATCCCGGTCCCGGGCGCGGGGCCGGTGAGAAGCCCGAGGTGCGCGAGGACCCAGAAGCAGGCGCCGAGCAGGAGCGCGCTGGAGGCGACCAGGTACGACACCCCGAAGTCGCGGCCGAACGTGGCGGAGAAGTAGAGCGCCGCGGCGAACTGCAGCGCGAAGAGGACGAGCGCGGTCGCGGCGACCGAGCGCACCGAGTCGGCGTGCTGCGGCACGCGGTGCACGGCGCGGGCCGTGATGTCGCGGACGTAGCGGACGATCGCGGCGGGCGTGAAACGGGCGCGTCGAAGCTCCCGAAGGAGGTCTTCCGCGAACATGGCTAGGGAACCCGGAGGGTGGCCTCGGCCAGCGTCCGCTCGGCGCCGTACGTGTTCTCGTCGAGACCGTAGGCGGTGAGCGTCAGCGGCTTGGAGCGGCGGTAGAGAAGGTGGGCCTCGACCTTGAGCGCCCCCTTCGTCCCCGACAGCGGGATGTCGTAGCGGACGCGCGCGCTGCCGCCGGCCTTGATGCGCCGGTCGCTCAGCGTCTTCACCGCGTTCCAGGTGTCGGCCGGCCAGTTCCCCAGCTCGTCGGCCAGGATCAGCCCGAACACCGAGACGTTCCACTCGGTGAAGGGATCGTTCTCCCAGACGATCTTCCCGTCCGCGCCCGTCACGCGAATGCGGATCAGGGCGAGGTTCTGGTCGTTTCCGGTCGGAAGCGAGTGGCCCCAGCCCGTGTTCGTCGCGAGCGCGAAGACGCGCAGGGTGTCGGCGCCGGGGCGCCGCGCGCCGGTCAGCGTGAGGGTCGCGCTGTGGGGGCGCGCAGCCGCGAGCGCGTCGATGCTGAAGGAGTGGTCGGCCACGCGCGGGCGCTCGGGACCCTGGTTCGAGTTCCGCCCCGCCTTGCCCGGCATGTGACAGCCCTGGCAGCTGATCCCCTGCTTCGCGTAGCGCGAGCGCTTCCACTCGCCGTACGTGTCGGCGATCTTCACGCCGTGCTGGTTCGAGTAGGCATGGCAAGCGCCGCAGAAATCGGAGCCCTTGAGGTAGGGCGCGTACGCGGACGGATGCCCGCTGGTCTTGACCGGATTGGCGATCGGCCCCTGATAGGCGGAGAGATCGAGCGTGTACGGAGGGATGCCGCGCTCGGCCGGGCCCGAGACGGAGTGGCAGTAGGTGCAGGTCACCCCCTCCTGCGAGACCTCGCGCACGAACTCGAAATCCTGGTTCACGAAGGTCGCCGTCTCATGACACGGCCCGCAGGAGAGCATCGTCCCGCCGCGCGTCGCCTTGAGCGAATAGAAGTACATGCGCCCGAAGAGAAGGCTCTTCGTGCGGTCGGCCCTGGAATGGGCCGAGCCGTTCCACTGCTGCGTGATGTCCAGGTGGCAGGAGCGGCAGGTCGAGGAGGGCTGCAGGTTGACGTCGTTGCGCAGCAAGGGCGGCGGCGTGTAGCCGCAGGCGCCCCAGGCCAGGAACGCAAGGAACACCAGGGTCGGCACGGAAACGGGACGTTGGAGTCGCAAGATGGCCCGATGGTATCGCGGTGCGGCGGAAGGGGTCAAGGCGCGCCCCGGCGCGCTCCGGGTTTCTCTTCGGCGGCGCGGCGCACCGGACCGCGGCGGAGCAGGTCCGCCGCGATGGTGGCCAGGATCTTCATCCCGGCGCGAACGGCCCCGGAAACGGTGCCCGAGATCTTCGAGCGGCCGATCCGCCGCCGATAGCGCACCGGCACCTCCAGCCCGCGGAGCCCGGCGCGCGCGGCCTTGACCTGCATTTCAACGGTCCAGCCGAAATCGGGGTCGCGCATGCCCAGGGCCTGGAGCGCCTCCCAGCGCACCGCGCGAAAGGGGCCGAGGTCGGTCCACCGGGCGCCATAGAAGAGCCGGATCAGCCCCGTCGCGAGCCAGTTTCCGAAGCGCGCCTGGGGGGTGAGCGCCCCGGGCTCGCGCCGGCCCAGCGTGCGCGAGCCGATGACGATGTCCGCGCGCCCGGAGGCGATTGGCTCGATCAGTGCCGGCGCTTCGGAGGGATCGTCGCTGCCGTCGGCATCGAGAAAGAGGACGGTGTCGGGCGGGTCGCTCCGGAGGGCGTCCAGGGCCCGGAGGCATGCCGAGCCGTAGCCGCGGCGCTCCTCGCGCACCACCAGCGCGCCGCGGGTGCGCGCCTCCTCGGCCGTGCGATCGCGCGAGCCGTTGTCGCACACGACGACGCGGCGCACCAGGCCCGGCGGGAGCGACAGGAGAACGCCCCCGATCGAGGCTTCCTCGTCCAGGGCGGGAATGACGGCGTCCACGATCATCGCGCGCGCCGTGACGGAACGGCCCGAAGGTCCCGGTGGGTCAGGCCCGCGCGAGCGCGGCGCGCGCGGCCGCGAGCCGGGCGAGCGGCACCCGGAAGGGGCTGCACGAGACGTAGTCCAGCCCGGTCTGCTCGAAGAACGCGATCGAAGCCGGATCGCCGCCGTGCTCGCCGCAAACCCCGATCTTGAGGCCGGGCTTGGCGCGGCGCCCGGCGAAGCAGGCGCGCTGGATCATCACCCCCACGCCCCGCTGGTCGAGCGAGACGAACGGGTCGATCGGCAGGATCCCGGCCTCGACGTACTCGGGGAGAAAGCGGCCGCAGTCGTCGCGCGAGAAGCCGAACGACATCTGCGTGAGATCGTTCGTGCCGAACGAGAAGAAGTCGGCGTGCTCGGCGATCTCGTCGGCGAGCATCGCGGCGCGCGGGATCTCGATCATGGTTCCGATCGTGTAGGGGATGGTGGTTCCCAGCCTGGCCATCACTTCCTGGGCGACCGACTCCACCTCGGCGCGCTGGCGCCGCAGCTCCTCCTTGTCCCCGACCAGCGGGATCATGATCTCCGGGCGCACGGGAAGCCCGTCCTTGGCCACCTGCGCCGCGGCCTCGAAGATGGCGCGCGCCTGCATGCGCGTGATCTCGGGATGGAGGATGCCGAGCCGGCAGCCCCTGAATCCCAGCATCGGATTGAACTCGTGCAGCTCCTCCACGCGCTCCAGGGTGCGCTCCAGGCGCGCCTTCCGGGGATCGTCCTTCTTCGAGCGGCGGAGCGAGGCGATCTCGGCGAGGAGCTGCTCCCGCTTGGGGAGGAATTCGTGGAGCGGAGGGTCGAGCGTGCGGATGGTGACCGGCGTCCCCTCCATGGCCAGGAAGAGTCCCTTGAAATCGGCGCGCTGGAGCGGCAGGAGCTTGGCCAGCGCGCCGTCGAACGCCTGGATCGCCGCCTTCCCCTCCTTCTTCGCGCGCGCCAGCTCCTTCGTCAGCCGCGGCCGGTCCGATTTCCCGGCCTCGGCCAGGTCGGATTCGATCCGCGCGATCCGGAGCCGCGCCTGGCGGGCCTCCTTGGCGTTCAGGATCATCGTGACGACGTGCGGGATCCGGTCCTCCGCGAAGAACATGTGCTCGGTGCGGCATAGCCCGATCCCCTCGGCGCCCAGCGCGCGGGCCACCTTGGCGTCGCGCGGGATGTCGGCGTTCGCGCGCACGCGCAGCCGACGCACCTCGTCGCACCAGGCCATGAGCCGCTCGAAGCGCTGGTAGAGCGGCGCCTGCGCGGCGGTCATGCGGCCGGTCAGCACGCGGACCACCTCGGAGTCGGAGGTCGGGACGTCCCCCTCCAGCACCTCGCCGGTCGAGCCGTCGAGGGAGAGGAAGGCGCCCTCGGGGAACGTGCGGTTCCCGATCCGGAGCGTGCGCTTCTCCTCGTCCACAAGAAGCGCGGTGCATCCGGCGACGCAGCACTTCCCCATCCCGCGCGCGACCACCGCCGCGTGCGAGGTCATGCCGCCGGTCGCGGTCAGGATCCCCTGCGCCGCGTTCATCCCGGCGATGTCGTCGGGCGAGGTCTCGGCGCGGACGAGGAGCACGCGCTCCTTCTTGCCTCGAGCCACCGCCTCGTCCGACGTGAAGACGATCGCGCCCGCCGAGGCGCCCGGCGACGCCGGAAGCCCCTTCGCGAGCAGCGCATGCTTCTTCCGCGCGGCCGGGTCGAGCACGGGATGGAGCACCTGGTCCAGATGGTCCGGTTCCACGCGCTCCAGCGCCTCGCGTTTCCCGAGGAGTCCCTCGTCCACCATGTCCACCGCGATCCGGAGCGCCGCGATGCCGGTCCGCGCGCCGCGCCGGGTCTGGAGCATGAAGAGGCGCCCCTCCTCCACCGTGAACTCGAAGTCCTGCACGTCGCGATAGTGACGCTCGAGGCGCTCGGTGATCTGCCGGAGCTGGGCGTACGCCGCGGGCAGCTCCTTCTCCATCATCTCGATCGGATGGGGCGTGCGGATCCCCGCCACCACGTCTTCCCCCTGGGCGTTCATGAGGTATTCGCCGTAGAAGCGGGGCTCTCCCGTGGAGGGATCGCGCGTGAAGCCGACGCCGGTGGCCGACGCGGCGCCGAGATTGCCGAACACCATCGCCTGGACGTTGACCGCGGTGCCCAGGGTCTCGGGAATGCCGTTCAGCGCGCGGTAGTGCACCGCCCGGTCGGTGTGCCAGGAGCGGAAGACCGCGTCGCGCGCGGCCGCGAGCTGCTCGCGGGCGTCCTGCGGGAAGGCTTTCCCCGTCTCGTCGCGAACGATCCGCAGCATGCGCGCGCAGAGCGGCCCGAGGTCGCTCTCGCCCAGCTCGACGTCGCTCTTCGCGCGCGCGCGGCGCTTGGCGGCGGTCAGCTCGCCCTCGAGGAGCGCGCGCGGCACGCCCAGCACGACGTCGGCGAACATCTGGATGAAGCGGCGGTAGGAGTCGTAGGCGAAGCGCGCGTTCTGCGTCTTCCGCGCGAGCCCCTGCACGGTGGCGTCGTTCAGGCCCAGGTTCAGGATGGTGTCCATCATGCCGGGCATCGAGACCGGCGAGCCGGAGCGCACGGACAGGAGAAGCGGATTTTCGGGATCGCCCAGGCGCCGTCCCAGCAGGCGCTCCAGCCGCGCGAGCATGGCCTTCTCCTCGCGCGCGATGCTCTCCGGCAGCCGGCCGCCCGACTCGAAGAAGAGGCGGCAGGCCTCCGTGGTGATCGTGTACCCGGGCGGCACCGGCACGCCGGCGTTCATCATCTCGGCGAGCCCGGCCCCCTTGCCCCCGAGGAGATCGCGCATGCGCGCATCGCCTTCGGCCTTGCCATCGCCGAAGAAGTAGACCGCCTTGCGTGGGGCGGGGCTCAGGGCCCGCTCCGGTTCCAGGATCGTGCTGTTGCTCACGGCGCCTCCCGCGTGAGGCGCGCGACCCCGCGGATCGCGCCCACTTCGAGTCCCGCATGATTCGTGAGGCGCTCCTCGGCCAACGGTGCGAGGACTTCGAACGCCTCCGCGTCGAGCACGCCCGCTTCCGCGAGAACGGCGACGACCGCCGGCGCCAGCGCGCGCCGCGTGCCGTCTGCAACCTTAACCGCGATCCCCGCCGCGTTCCCTACTACTCCGGTAGCATGCACCGCCTCGGCGCCGGCCTTGGCGACCAGGTCCGGCGCGGCCCGCATGATGCGCGTGTCCAGCCGTCCCTCGCCGGCCACCGCCTCGGGATGGGCGCGCATCGCCTCGCGGATCCGCTCCAGAGCCGGAACCGGCCGGCCGGCCGCGTCGACGCCCGCGGCGAGGAGGGCGAACGCGCGGGCCAGGGTCCCGAGCGCCATGCGCGGCGTGGGGGCGCTGCAGCCATCCACGCCCACGTCGTCGGGCGGCTCCCCCATGAGCTCCTGAAAGCGCGCGAAGATGGCCCGCTGCACCGGATGCCCGGGATCGAGGTAGCTCTCGAGGGGCGCCTTGAGAAAGCGGGCCAGGAGAAGCATCCCCGCGTGCTTCCCGCTGCAGTTGTGGCGCAGGGGCGTGGGCTCTTCGCCGCGCGCCCGGAGCGTCGCGGCGGTCGCCTCGTCGTAGGGAGCGTGGGCGCCGCAGCGCAGATCGCTCTCCCGCGCTCCGGCGGCGTCGAGGATGGTCTGGACGAGGGCCGCGTGGGCGTCGGTGCCGTTGTGGGAGCCCGCGATGACGGCCAGCGCGTCGGGTCCGAGGCCCGAGCGCGCGAACGCTCCCGATTCCACGAGAGGAAGGGCCTGGAACGGCTTGAAGGCGGAGCGCGGAAAGACGAGCACGCGGGGCGAGCCGGTCCAGGCGAGGAGGCGTCCCGTCGGGTCGACGATGGCGGCGTGCCCGTAGTGCACGCTCTCCACCTGACCGTTTCGGAGCACGTGGACCAGCGGCTCGGGACGCACCGCGGCGGACGCGGGGTCGAGCGGCTCGAAGACCGGAGTGGGCAGGGGCGCTCCGGAGCTCCCGATGACATGCCCCACGGATCCGGATCGAGGCTTCACAGTGCGGGAGGACACGCCGCGCCGGCTAAACGCTCATCGGTCGATCTGCGCCTTCTGAAGCTTGCCGCTGTAATCGATGTAGACCGACTTCCACTCCGTGAACGCGTCGATCACCGTGGGCCCTCCCTCCCGATGGCCGTTCCCGGTCTCCTTGACGCCGCCGAACGGGAGCTGCACCTCGGCGCCGATCGTGGGGCCGTTCACGTAGGTGATGCCCGCCTCGATGTCGCGCACCGCGCGCATCGCGCGGTTCACGTCGCGCGTGTAGATGGAGGAGGAGAGGCCGTAGGGCGTGTCGTTCAGGACGCGGATCGCCTCCTCCAGCGAATCCACGGTGAGCACGGAGAGCACGGGGCCGAAGATCTCCTCGCGAGCGATCCGCATGGCCGGCGTGACGTTGTCGAAGATGGTCGGCCGGTAGAAGGCTCCCTGGCGCAGCGCGCCCTCCTCGGCGACCGAGCCGCCGGCGGCGAGCTTCGCCCCCTCCCGGATGCCGATCTGCACGTACTCGTGGATGCGATCCCGGGCCGCCGTGTTGATGACCGGACCGACTTCGCTCTGCGCATCGAGGCCGTCGCCCAGTCGGAGCCGTCCCGCCCGCTCCACCAGCCGGCGCACCATCTCGTCGTGCACCGGGCGCGCCACGATGAGGCGGCTGGTCGCGGTGCAGCGCTGCCCCGTCGTGCCGAACGCGCCCCAGAGCGCCCCTTCGAGCGCCAGATCGAGGTCGGCGTCCTCCATGACGATCTGCGCGTTCTTCCCCCCCAGCTCCAGCGAGACGCGCTTCAGGGTGGGGCCGCAGCGCTCGGCGATCGCCTTCCCCACCTCGGAGGAGCCGGTGAAAGAGATCAGCTTCACGTCGGGATGCGTCGTGAGCGGCACGCCCACGGCATTGCCGCCGCCGTGGACAATGTTGACCACGCCCTCCGGCGCTCCCGCTTCGACGAGGATCTCGACCAGGTGGTGCGCCGAGGCCGGCGTGTCGGTGGCGGGCTTGATCACGACGGTGTTCCCCGCGACGAGCGCCGGGAAGATCTTCCACGAGGGGATCGCCATCGGGAAATTCCAGGGCGTGATGAGCCCGCAGACCCCGAGCGGCTGGCGGATCGACATCGCGAACTTGTTGGGCAGCTCCGAGGGGACGGTGACGCCGAAGAGCCGGCGCCCCTCGGCGCCGATGTAGTAGGCCATGTCGATGGCCTCCTGCACGTCGCCGCGCGTCTCGGCCAGCACCTTCCCCATCTCCCGCGTCATCGCGCGCGCGAGGTCTTCCTTGCGCTCGCGGAGGATCTCGGCCGCGCGCAGGATGATCTCGGCGCGGCGGGGCGCGGGGACCAGGCGCCAGGACGCAAACGCCGCGTGGGCGGCGCGCACGGCCAGGTCCACGTCCTCGGGGCCGGAGCTGGGGAAGGTTCCGATCAGATCATCGGGGCGGGCGGGATTGCGGTTCTCGGTGGTCTTGCCCGACCGGGCGGGCACCCACTGGCCGCCGATCAGGTTCAGGTAGGGGCGCGGCGCGGTCCCGGAGCGCTCCGGTGAAGCCGGTGCCGACGCCGGGGAAATGGTCTGCGGGTTCATGAAAGCTCCTCCAAGCCGCGTTTCTTGGCCGGGAGCCCGGCGTCGCGGCTACTTGATGACGACGAAGTGTCCTTTCCGGGTTCGTCCTTCCCGGGTCTCGACCTGGTAGACGTAGATGCCCGACACGACCTTCTGCCCCTTGCCGTTGCGCAGGTCCCACGCCAGCTCGCCCGACGTGCCGCCCGAGTTGACGCTCGCGTCGAGGGTCAGCTCGCGAACCAGCTCGGCGCTGGCCGTGAAAATGCGCACGGTCGCCCCGTCGGGAAGGTGGATGAAGTGGATCCGGCCATCCCCGGGCGCGGGATCCCATTCGGCTCTCCCCTTATAGGGGTTGGGAACGACGGCGACGCTCTCGAGATTCCCGGTCGGCGGAGTCCCGGGAGTGAGGGAGACGATCGGCGAGTTGGCGAGCGGGGTCTCGACGAAGTCGGTGCCGTTGCTGGAGGTGATGGAGGTCACCCGGTAGTCCACCTTGAATCCCGCGATGGTGGCGAGGTCGACGAAGACCCAGCAGTTCGAGCACTCGTCCACCGGGGCCCCGACCGGATAGTCCAGGACGTACTTGCCGTTTCCGAGCGAGTTGTTCCGGAAGCCGCGGAAGAAGAGTCCCGTCCCGTTGAAAACGAAGCTGTCGGGAACGCAGGGCTGGGTGATATTCAGGCAGATCGGGGAGGTGGGCGTCTTCTGCGTGACGGTGGTCTTGTTGCGGACCGTCTCCACCGAATCGGTGTACTGGCCGGCAACCTCCCAGGGTTCGGTGCTGATGCCGTAGATGTGGCGGTGGACCCGGTAGCCGTTCCAGGAGACCGAGTCCGCCTCGGGGATCGACCCGTCCCAGACCAGATACGAGATCACGCCGCTGGCATTCCGGATCGGGACGTTCGCAGGCAGCGCGGCGTAGTAGGCGCGGACGTTGGTCGGCGGCAGGAGATTGTGGACGACCAGCGTCGTCGTCGTGTCCGTCTGGCCCAGGGAGTCGTTCGCCAGGGTCCAGTGCACAGTATAGGTTCCGAATTGGGTAAAGCTGGGCGTCCCCGACAGGACGATCACCGGCGCCACGTTGGGTCCCACCGATGACGGGCCGGTAAGAAACGGTGCGTCATTGGTTTGGCTGAGCGTCATCAGTCTTGTCAGGATCGTGTCGGGCTTGATTCCGGCGGCGCTGAAGGTCACGGGCAGGCCGACGATGGCGTCCACGCGGCTCCGCGTCTTGATGGTGTCAGCCAGAACTGCCGTGGCGGCGTGAGCGGGGCCGGTGGAGACGGCGGACGTGAGGAAAATAGCCAGCGCGGCGGCAAATAGCAGGCAACTTCTTTTATGATAGGACATTAACATCCCCTCGTCCGAAGGCATCCCCGGCCGCGCGCGTGCGCAAAGAGAGTCTTGTGTTGGGGGGGTACCGATGTCTGGTGTAGACTTGGTCAATCCAGCCGCGGGGAGTCATCCTCCGGGCCCGACCTGTTGGGCAGACTATGGGCCAAGTGGTGGCCTGTCAAGGCATTTTTGAACCACGGGCACGCCTGTAAGTTCCAAAAATCCCTTGACACTCCCCCGCCATCTCCCGTATACTCTGACGAGTAAAAACACGGGGCGAACTCACCCGATTACAAACCAACACAGCATCTTAGCTGGAATCCAAATTGTGATCTCTAAGGAGGTGATCAGGCTCACAGTGTCGTCTACCTTATCCTCTTGAGGTGTCTTCTCGCTTTTACCCGCGTTAGAAGAGGAGATTAGGGAATGAAGAGATTACTAGGCCTCGTCGCAATCATGGCGCTCGTGGCTTCCGTGATGCCCGGCATCGGGTACGCGGGATACCGCGGCGCGTTCGACCCGATCGGTCGAGGCGACATCCCCGCCGCCGATGGCGTAGTGTTCGGGAACGGGCTCTCCAATGGCGAGCAGACTCCCGTCGCCCGCCCCGTGCCGGTAGGCGTAGGCAACGGCGTCGCCCTCATGGAGCGTTGGGTGTCGTTTACCACGCGCGACCAGGTGGTGGGATTCGAGGGTTCGCGTGAAATCTGGCAGATGTTCAATCGCACCCAGCCGGGAACCCTGGTCGCCACGATCGCTGAAGCGCGCTCGAAGGTCCTGGGCGATCCGACGGGCGTGATCTCCTACATCGATCCGAAGTGGAGCCCGAACGGCAAGTACCTCGCGTACGTCCTTTCGGACACCCACGTCACGGCGAGCCACATCGTCGTCCAGGAGTTCACGGTCAGCACCAACATGTTCACGTCGATCACGCCGGTCGGCGCTCCGATCGAAGTCACGCCGGCCGTGGCTGGCGTGCGTGATCGTCACCCCGATTGGAGCCCGGACGGCAACTCGCTCGTGTTCGACTCCGATCGCACCGGCCTTTCCGATGACATCTACACCGCCACCGTGTTCCCGACGGTCGGCGCCGCGGTCCGCCACACGTTCGTGGACAATCGTGCCGAGCAGAACCCGGCGTGGTGCCCGGACGGCAGCAATCGCGTCGCGTACGATACGAACCGGTTCGGCCCGAACGTCATCGAGATCGTGGATCTCGACACCGACGCCGTGAGCCTGGCCGAGACGAACTTCGCCTCCGTGTCCCACAACCACCCGGGCTGGAGCAGCGACGGCGGCTCGATCTATTACGACGCTCCTGAGAGCGAAGACTCCCAGCAGAACCCGGACATCTGGAAGATCGACCTGGCCTCGCAGGCCAAGTGCCCGATCCACATGGACGGCGCCGGTGACGTGAACGTCAACGTTTCGCGTTACCTGAACCACACGGCGGACGGCCTCCCGTACAACGACATCTACTACGAGTCGCAGGCGTTCGGCTTCGCGCCTGGCATCGTGGTCTGGCGCGCGAACCCCGTCCAGAGCTGCTTCAGCCCGCTCCCGATGGCGGTCGAGTTCAGCCCGCAGACGATCAACCTCGACAATCCGAACGGCAAGAGCAACAACGTCGACAAGATCACCGTGACGCTTTCGTTCCCGCCCGAGACGCAGGCTGCCGGCTACCAGTGCCTGTCGTTCAACGGACCGCGCGAAGGTGTCCGCATGCGTTCGAACGCGGTCTTCCCGAGCCCGACGCTGTTCGGCTCGCTCCGCGCATATGACCCCGAGGGCGATGCACTTCCCAACGGCCCTGGCCCTGGCGGCACGTTCAACGACAACCCGTCGCAGGGGACGATTGCCGTGTACTTCAACGCCCGCAGCGTGCAGACGCGCCTCGTGGCGCTTGGACTGGTCAATCAGAACGTCGCGGTCCGGTGCGACGCTTATTCGAACATCGTCGGCCGCACGTTCCGCGGTTTCGGTCTGATCCATCTCTCGGGCGCCAGCTTGGCGGCCTCGACGGTGAAGCTCGAGCAGAACTCGCCGAACCCGTTCAACCCGGTCACCAAGATCCGCTTCGCGGTTGCCAAGGATTCCAAGGTTGCGCTGCGCGTGTACAACGTGCGTGGCCAGCTGGTGAAGACGCTCGCGAACGGGACGATGGCGCAGGGCATGCACGAAGTGAGCTGGGACGGCCGTGATGCCGGCGGCAGCCACGTTGCTTCGGGCGTCTATTACGCCAAGGTCGCGGCGGATGGTGGAACGACGGACGTGATCAAGATGGTGATGGCGAAGTAATCGCCTTCACATCGCAGCAACAAGAGGCCGCGGGGCCAAAAGCTCCGCGGCCTCTTCGTTTGTGTCATGACAGGTCTGGCGGGCCAAGCACCTGCGCCTAGGTTGGCCGAGGACCGGGACGGGGCGAGCGGCTGGGCGGGCTTGGTTGAATGGCGCTCGGCAATCTGATGAGCGCCTGGGCCGCTGGACGGGGCTGAGCGCCGGGCCTGGGCAGCTTGGCGGGGCTGAGCGCCGCCTGGGCAGCTTGGCGGGGCTGAGCGCATGGCTGATGGGAGCCTGGGCTTGCCGAGCGCCTGGAACGGACCGGTGGCCGCCTCCGTGGCTCTGGCTCCGACGCCGGCAACGGCCGCGAGCTCGGACGCGCCGCCCTGGCCTGCTTCCGTCCTGGCGCCCTTCGGGGAAAGCGGCTCCTTGCCCATTCCAATGAATGACAGGATGTCACACGAAAGAGCGCGGCGCGCGAGCCGGATCGGGAACTTCATGAAGCGGCGCGGCGCGCGAGCCGGGAACTTCATGAAGCAGCGGTTTCCCTTTCGGCCGCTCCATGAAAACATGGCCGCGGCGGGCGTGCCGGCAGTTCCTCCGGAGCTGAAGTGCCGTCCACGACGACAGGTGTCGCTGATTTTCACCGCTGCTAGCGAGTGTGAAACCGGCGACATCTGCCGCCCTGGATGACAGCTATGCGAGTTCCTCCTGCAGGTAGTTGCATCCTCAAACACCCCATCTTCTAAGACACCATCCTCAAGGACCCTGGCCGAGGTTTTCCGCAGCCGGGAGAATCAGGCTCCCTTCGCGGCCCAGGCGAGCTGGACGAGCTGAATCAGATTCCCGCAGGTATCGTCGAGGATGGCGATGACGGAGCCGGTCGTGGGAGTGACGGTCTGCGTGAACTTCACGCCTCTTGCCGCCAGTCGATCATGCTCCGCCTGGACGTCGCTGACGAGGAACTGAGCGGCGGGCCGGCCCTGGGCCCGCACCGCCTCCTGATATGCCTTCCCCGCCGGGTTCGCATTCGATTCCAGGAGCAACTCAACCCCATCCGGATCCTCCGGCGACACCACCGTCAGCCAACGATAGTTCCCCTGAGAGAAATCCGCCTTCTTCTGGAAGCCGAGCGCTTCCGTATAGAACTGAAGCGCCTTCGCCTGATCGCTGACGTAGATGGTCGTCCACTGGATGCGCATGGGGTCCTCCTATTCCCGGACGGGGCGGCGTCACGCCGCCGGCTCGTTCATCGAGTCGTCCATGAGTCTGGTGAGGAAGGGACGATCATGACAAGCGATGATTGGGAGGGCGGCGCTGCGTCGGTTGGGCCGATTGGAGACGGCCCTGCGTCGATTGCGCCGATTGGGGGATGGCCCTGCGTCGATTGCGCCGATTGGGGATGGCGCTGGCGTCGATTGCGCCGATTTCGGGGCGTGGCGCTGCGTCGATTGGGATCACCCGCTCCCTTCGGGGAAAGCGGCAACTCGCCCCGGGGCGAGTTAATATAAATATTAGTGGCCGCCCCACGGCCTCCGGAACCGGCGGGCGCGACGAGCGGGCGCCGCGAGGGGGGCGCCACGAGCGGGCGCCACGAGCGGGCGCCACGAGCGGGCGCGGCGAGGGGCGCGACGAGGTCGCCCTCGCGGCCTGGGCACCTTCGCTGTGCGTGCCCGTGCCTAGCAACTCGTCCGTGGACGAGTCGGCGATTTCACCGACCCGGAACACCTTGTTAACGCAACCTCCCGTGGTCGTCTCGGTGGAATCCGAGGAGGAGCGCCACGGCAAAGCGGCGCCTTGTCGCAGCATCTTTGGGCATTAATCCTTACCTTAACTCGGCCTGGGACGAGTTGCCGCTCTCCCCGAAGGGGCGTTGGTCGCTGCCTACGGGCTAGGCGGTTGGGCGTTGCCGAGGGGCCGGGCCGACGGGGCGGGCCGACGGCGTGCGCACGCGGTCCAGTCGGAGCGTCGACAACGCCTCCTACCTAGAGAGTCTCCGATGAGCGCGGCCCAGGGTCAGCGCCGTGCGGTCTTCTGACATCCGACGGGGCAACCTATGCGGACTGCAAACCGAAAGCCCGCCGGGTTGCTTACCCGACGGGCTTCGGTGTTACGACTTGCTGGCTCTACAGCCTAGGGCGCGTAGGCCGGGAGCGTCGGCGAGGCGTTCACGTAGGCAAACGCGGCGCGCATCATGGCGTAGGCCTGCGGATCCTTCATGTAGTACATCGGGAATCCGAACATCACGGTCCGGCCGATCACGCCCCGCGAGGTCTGGAAGGTGATCGGTCCCGTGAGCCCGCTCGTGCCCAGGTCGTGCGCCTGGGTCGCGATCGCCACCACCATCCCTTCACGCGGGGAGATGCCGGTTCCAATGTAGGGCGGCATCCCTTTCGGAGCGCCGTGATAGGTCAGGATCGGCATCGAGATCGCTCCGTCGTGCTCCTTCCGGACCGTAACGTCCTGCGGGAAGCACCCGAACCGCTGTCCATTCTGCTCCATGAGTCTCCAGCCTTCGACCTTCGGAAGGCCCGGAGCGAAGGTCTGGTCGGTCGTTCCGAACGCCAGCGTGTCCCACTTGGCCGTCTGCCTCCCGACGTCGATGTCACCCGAGGTGAAGCCCAGGGCCGCGCCGTCCGCCGTGACGCGAGCACCGATGAAGTCCCGAGCGCCATCGTTGGAGCGGCTGGCTCCATCGTTCGGCAGCGTCCCATCGATCCCCATGAAATCGCGAATGAAGTAGGTCCCTCGGAAATTCGGATCGCCCTCGGGGACCGCCGCGCACAGCCCACGCGAGAGGGACTGCGACGGTACGCTGCCGACCTTCGACGCCTGCTGGGCGAGCTGGAACCCCGTGAGGATGAGGGTGCCTCCGGCGCGGAGATACCCCGCGAGCTCGCTGTAGCTGCCGCCAACCAGCGTCTTCCAGAGCGCGGTCGGAGAGGAGCCCGTGTTGTTGAAGTCCGCATACCAGATGATCGTCCGGTAGTTGGCCAGATCGTCCGGCGTGAACGAGGGGCGCAATCCGCCCTCGGCGGTCAGCGCCCGGTAGACGGCGTCGTGCTCATCATCCTGGCGGATGTTCACCCCGAATTCCTGGGTCAGCTTGATCAGCACGTTGTTGAACCACCACTGGTCCTCGACGGATACGGACGAGGCGTCGGTAAGCAGTGCGTCCTTCGGGAAATTGGGACTACCTCGCAGTGCGGTGGACCAGTCGCCCGGAGGGGGCGCGAAGTCGTCGACGTAGAGAACCTGCGGCCTCCCCGTGGGAGGATCCTTGAAGATCGGGTGCACGATCCGGATCGGGATCTTCATGTTCGTGACGAGTCCGCCGTCGTCCACCGCGCGCACGAAGAGGAAGTGCGGGCCGACCGAGAGATTGGTCAGCGTCACGCTGGTGCTCGTGATGTCGATGGAGCCCCACTTGGCCGTGGACGTGTCGTCGAGGGCCGAGGTGTACCCGGCGATCTCGCCGCCGTAGGCCTCCCCCGTCGCGAACCAGGAGAAGGAGATCGTCTCTCCCTCGAAGATCTGGATCTCCTTGCGAACGATATCCTCAGGCCCCGAAGTCGAGGGCAGAGCGTCCACCAGCACGCTGCTCGTGACCGTGAGCGACGGCCCCGGATTGCGATTCGTCACGTTGAAGTCGCGGATGTTCCTGGGGTCGGACGCCTGGAGCGATGGCACCGACCACGAAATCCCGTTGATGGGAGGGGTCTGGGTCAGGGTCAGCTTCTCCGTGGCGCCCGCGATGTCCACCGCGCGCACCGCGAACACGTAGTAACCAGGCGTGACGTTCCGGAATCGCTTGCGCTTCGCGCGGATCCCCTGCCACTTCCAGTCGTCATTCGGCGGCGGAAGCGAGGGGCCGGTCGCATTGACGATCAGCTTGACCCAGTCCTTGCGCGCGGACGGCAGGGACAGGGGCGGATGCCCCGGATCCAGCTGCGCGCCATTCTGCAGGAGCAGGTACTCGAACGAATCCACCGGAGCCGAACCGCCGGTCTCGCCGCCGTCCGGATCGATCCCCTCCCACTCGAACGTGAAATTGGGGCCGATGATCGTGCCCGGAGCGTTGGGTCCGCGGGTGATTCGCGACACGGGGGGAACCGTCTTGGCCGAGAAGAAGCGCTTGGCCGGGGTCGGATCGAACTTTCCGTCGTTGTCTTCGGACACGACCCAGAAGACGTGCCCCTTCACCTCTTTCACGGGATCGACCAGGAAGAGGAGCGTCGTGTCCTTGGCCGTCGTGGAGATCCACTGCGAGGGGGGCTTCAGCGTGTCCGCGTCCAGCGCATAGCGGAACTGCGTCACCTCGCCGTCGTTGTCGTACCCGCTCCAGTAGAAATGGATTCGATAGCTGGCCGTGTCGCCCTGGAGCGGCGCATACGTCAGCTCCGTCTCGGGGGCGAACCGCTGAGGAGGCGCCACCGTCGGCGTCTTCGAACAACCGACGACGATCGACAACGCGATGAGAGCGACAGCTGTAAGAGTGATTCCGATCCTGCGACGCGCCATGTGACTCGTGCTCCTTACCATCGGCGGTTAGCGCTAGGGGAGTAGGCTGATGTCGAACGTGACCGAAATGGGATCCGAGTAGAAGCCGGCTCGATCCCGCACGCGAATCTCGAGCTTGTGCGGGTTCGACGGCGCGAGCGCTCGGAAGTCCGACTCCGGAATGGTAATGGATTGTATGCGCTGCCCTGTGGTCGCCTTGAGGCTCAAGCTCTTGATGTCGTCCAGGGTGTACAGCACTTCGCCCGTGGGACCGTCCTCGGGATCCCTGCCGTCGAAGCTGAACACCTTGACCCGCGGACTATTCGGCGCGGGGCCGTCCGCAACCGTCAGGTCGCTGACCGTCGGAGGGCGGTTGCAGTTGAACTGGAACGACGCCGGCGTGCCGTCCGAGCGCCCCGAAAGATCCTTGGCCGCCACCGTGAACAGCATGTTGCGCCCGGCGTCCAGCGAGTCCAGCACCAGGGCCGTGAAGCCGCAGTTCGTGCGCACGGCCTGGGGAGCGTTCGAGGTGAAGAAGACCGAGTCGCCGTTCGCCATGCAGAGGAAATCGCGGAATCCGGTGATATAAGGGTCGCCGCCGTCGCGGGTGCCTTCACGCAAGGTCGCGGCAAACCCGGCGATCCCCTGAGGGCTGTCGCAGGCGTCGTCAAATCCCTTCCAGTCGAAGTACACGGTCGAGCGATAGGGAATCGTGTCCCCCTGGTGGAAGGGGATCCAGGGGCCGCTGTCGCTGACGGCGACCTCGTTTCCATTATCAAAACGCGCCTGGTAGTACCCGAGCGGTCCGCCCGAATCCCCGAGAATCACCGTCTCGGGATCGTGGTTCACGAGGAAGAGAGTCCGGCCGCCCGTGGCCGGGTCGCTGAGCGCGAACGCGTTGTCGGCGGCGACCACGGTGAACGTATAGGTTCCGTTGACCAGAGATACCGAGCGGGGATCGTTCGGGTCGTTGAACACGGCGCAGGTATCCGAGGAGAACCCCTTCGAGAAGACCCCGACGTCCCAGCGGTAGTACTTCACGTATCCGTCCACGTCACTGCCGGTCCAGCAGATGGTGAAGGGCGTGTGGTCACAGATCGTGTCGGGCGCCGACGTGAGATTGCTGGGAAGCGGTCCCACGAACCGAACCACCGGCTTCGACGTGCTGGCGTTGAAGACCCGGCGATTGAAGCGCGCGAGGTTCGGGTCGGCCTTGCCCAGGTTGTCCACGGCGCGAATGAAGAACGTGTGGTTCTTGGATTGGGACGGCTGCTGCTGCCCGGTGCCGACCACCAAGGCCAGCGAGTCGTTGACCTCGAGATCGAAGACGCTGTCGGTCCTGGTCGTGTAGCGGAATGCGCTGATGGTGGAGTCGTCCCACGACCACAGGAAGCCCGCGACGTAGCCGTCGGGATCCTCGCCGCGCCAGTAGAGATGGATCTTGTACGAGGCGCTCGCGCTCTCCGCCGGAGCCCCGACGAGATAGGTCACGGGGGGACGATTGCGATCGACCCGCAGCGGATCCTTGGCGCACGAAACCAAAACCCCCACACAGCAAAGCGCTAGCACAACCACACGGGCGAGTGATCGCCTCGTCATGGAATCGGGCATCTGGTTCTCCGAGGAGGCTTTTACTTCACACCGGCAGGTGTAAATGGTGATGCATCGGGGACGTAGGTACCGTACCAATCGCGTCAAGGGGGTGTCAATGGGTTTTGTTGTCTCCTGCGGGCGGCGTCGCCAAAGGGGGGCCGGGCGCACTGCGTTTTGGCGCGAGGAAGGCAGCCCTGCGGGCGGACCGCCCTCCGGCCCGATTCTGCCTCGACCTTGCTCACCACCCCGGCGGGCCTCCGGGAGGCCGCCCTCCGCGGCTGCCTTCCTCGCGTCCACAGACGCGCTGCGGCCTGCCCTCCCATCTCTCGAAGACCACCGAAGGGACACCCCCCCATTCCTTGTAAGTTGAACAATTCCGGCCCTGTAAGGCAATACGTCGGGCAAGGGAAAACCTGACGACCGATCCGCCTCTGGGTGTGCCGCCCGTCGGAGTTTTCGGCGATGGGGAGGGCAGGTCGAGACGCGATCCTTGGACGCGAGGAGAGGAGGCTACCAGACTCGAGTCAGTGTCGGGCCGGAGGGCGGCCGCCCGAAGGGCTGCCTCTCCTCGCGCAAAGAACGCGTAGCGCCCGGCTCGCCTTTGGCAAGGAAGCCCGAACGGGTGCCGCAACCGCCAAAACGAGAAGGGCCGCCGGGTTTCCCCAGCGGCCCCCTCGCTACTGCCTTGCGACCAGTGTTACTTCACAAGCGCCATCCGGCTTCCAGACTCGGAGCCGTCGGCAAACTTCACCTTGTAGAAGTAGACGCCGCTCGCCAGCTGCGTTCCGTCATCACGACGACCGTTCCAACGAACCTCGTTGGCACCGGCCTCGG
>DASQJL010000013.1 GCA_035631035.1 Candidatus Binatia bacterium
CGTGATTCCGACCGGGCTCCTGTACTTGAACGCCTCGGTCCCCGGCATGCACGAGATGAACCACACGAGCGACACGCCTCTGGTCCAGGTCCCTTTCGAGTCTCTCTGCTCCGGTTCCGCGGCGCTGGAGAAGCTGATGGAGGACTTTCGATAACCGTGGCGTTCATCAGCGCAAGGACTTCGGTCCGAACCGCGTCGCGCTGGCTCGCGATCGCGATTTCGATCCTGCTCCAGGCATCGGCCGGTCGCACAGCGTGGTGCGCGCCGTCGTCCGCGGCCCCCACGGCGCAAACCATGGCCTTGGGGGACACGCTGCGGCTCGACGCCCGCGTCCGCACCGGTGTCCTGCCGAACGGGCTGCACTATTTCATCCGCGCAAACCACAAGCCCGAGGCCCGCGTCTCGCTGCGCCTTGCCGTCGACATCGGTTCGACCGCCGAGGCCGAGGACCAGCGCGGGCTGGCGCACTTCAACGAGCACATGAACTTCAACGGCTCGGCGCACTTCAAGCCGGACGAGCTCGTGTCCTACCTCCAGTCGATCGGCCTGCGTTTCGGCGCGGACGCGAACGCGTATACCTCGTTCGACCAGACGGTCTACTCGCTCGACGTGCCCACCGACCGCGACTCGCTGCTCGTTCGGGGGGTCACGGCGCTGTCCGACTTCGCAGGCCGCGCCACGCTCACCGATCCGGAGATCGACAAGGAGCGCGGCGTCGTGCTCGAGGAGTGGCGGCTTGGCCTGGGCTCCGGCGAGCGCATCCGGCGGAAGCAGTTCCCGGTCCTCTTCCACGGCTCGCGCTACGCGGACCGGCTGCCCATCGGCCTGCCCGAGGTGATCGAGAAGGCCCCGCACGACCGCCTGCGCGCGTTCTACCACGACTGGTACACGCCCGATCACATGGCCGTCATCGCCGTGGGCGACATCGACCCGGCGAAGATGGAGAGGCTGATCCGCGAGCACTTCGGAGATCTGAAGCGGCCCGCACAGCCCCGGCCGGCGCCGGTGTTCGACATTCCGCCCCATGATTCGACCCTGGTCGCGATCGCCACCGATCCCGAGGCGACGGCGTCGAGCGTGACGCTCGGGTTCAAGTCCCCACACGAGGTCACCGCGACCGTGGGGGACTATCGCCGCGATCTGGTGCGGGACCTCTATTTCGAGATGCTGAACGAGCGATTCGACGAGATCGCGCATCGCGCCGACCCGCCGTTCCTGAATGCGGGCGCGGGCGGCGGCATGCTGGGCCGGACCGACGACCTGTGGGAGCTGGATGCGCGGGTGAAGGACGGCGGCGTCGAGAACGGCCTCGCGGCACTGCTCGAAGAGACGGCGCGCGTTCGCGCGCACGGATTTTTGCCCTTGGAGCTCCAACGCGCCAAGGACCGCATGCGCGCCAACTGGGAACGCATCTATGCGGAACGCGACAAGTCGGAGAGCGCGGACTTCGCCCGCGAGTACGTGAGCTACTTCCTCGTGGCCGAACCGGCGCCGGGGATCGAGGCGGAATACGCGATCGTGAAGAGCGTCCTGGACGGCATCTCGCTCGCCGAGATCAATGCGGTGCCCGCGCAGCTGATGCGGCCCGGCAACCGGGTCGTGCTCGTCACGGCACCCTCGACGAGCCAGGTGCCCGATGAGGCGGCGCTGCGCGCGGTGATCGACCGCGAGGCGAAGGCCAACCCGGTCGCCTGGGTCGATTCGACGGCCGGAAAGCAGCTCATGGCGAAGCGGCCGGCGCCGGGGCGGGTGAAGTCGCGCCGAACCGTCCCCGAGATCGGCGCCACGGTCGTGACGCTCTCGAACGGCGTCCAGGTGTGGCTCAAGCCGACGGACTTCAAGGCCGACGAGATCGTGTTCTCGGCCACGTCGCTGGGCGGCGCGTCGCTTGCGGATTCGGCCGACTACGCGGCCGCGGCGCTGGCGGGAGCGGTGATCGGCGACGCCGGCGTCGGCGGCTTCACGAGCACCGAGCTCGACAAGGTGCTGGCCGGCCGCATCGCGCGCGTAGGCGCCTCGTATGGCGATTACACGCAGGGGATCTCGGGCAGCACGCGGCTTCAGGACTTGGAGACGGCCCTCCAGCTCACCTATCTCACGTTCACGCAACCCACGCGCGATCCGGACGGATTCGCGGCGTTCCAGAAGCGCACGATCGAGTACCTGAAGGACCGCGCGAACAACCCGCAGGCGGCGTTCTCGGACACGATCGTGGCCGTCAACGAAGGAGGGCTCTACCTGGATCGCGTGCCGACCGTGGCTCAGGTCGAAGCGCTGAAGCTGGACCATGTGCTCGCGTTCCACAAGCAGCGCTTCGGCAATGCGGCCGACTTCACCTTCGCGTTCGCCGGGAATTTCAAGGTGGACGCGATCGTGCCGCTGCTGGCGCGGTACCTGGGCGCGCTGCCGTCGCGGGGCAGGCCGACGTCCCACTTCGCTCCCAGGTTCCCGCGCTATCCGACGGGAAATCTCGCCGTGCAGGTGCACAAGGGCCTCGAGCCCAAGAGCAGCACGCGGATCACCTACTTCACCACGGGCGCCCCGATCGAGGAGCTGGACATGCATCGCGCCCGCGCCTGCGCGTCGATCCTCACCGACCATCTGCGTCAGACGCTGCGCGAGCTGATGGGGGGCACCTACTCGGCCGGGGCGTCCTATTCGAACCTTGGCCCCGTGCCGGGCTATGCGACGATGACCGTCTCCTTCGGCAGCGATCCGGCGCGGGTCGACACCCTGGTTCAGGCGACGCTGTCGGAGATCCAGAAGCTGCGTGATGAGGGCCCATCCGCCGCCGATGTCCAGAAGGACCAGGAGATCGAGCGGCGCGAGCTGGACGTGGCGCTCCAGCAGAACGGCGTATGGACGGGATCCATTCTCACGTCGCTCCAACTCGGCATCGACCCGCGCCGCATCGCCCACCGACGCGAGCGCATCGGACTCTTGACCATCGAGAACCTCCGCGACACCTTCCGCAAGTATTTCCCGGCCAACCGCCGCACTGTGATCAGCCTTCTGCCCGAGGTGGGCCTCCCAAGCATCGCCCCATAACCAGCCGGCGCGATCGCGTTCGGTTTTCTCCGCTTGGACGTACAGGGGAACATGTTTGCCCCTACCTCACGTCCAGCGCGGAGGGCCTCGTCCCTCGCGGTTCCCGCCCTTACCTTGGTCCTGCTCGCGCCCTCCGTTTTCGCCGCCGGCCTCTTCGGGATAGTCGACACGGGGGAGCTGTACCAGTCCAGCGACGGCGGTGCGAGCTGGGCGATCCGCGCGACCCTCGCCGTCCACGACGCCGTGGGCCTCGCGGCTTCGAGCAGCGCGTCCAACCTCACGATCCTGACACGTTCCGGATCCGTCTATCAGTCGGAGGACGGGGGCCTCTCGTGGTCGGGGGTCGGCGCGATCACGGCTTCGGACGTGGCGGCCTTCACCATCCTTCCCGACTCCAAGATCCTCGCGCTCACGGCAAGCGGAACGCTCTACCAGTCGGCGGATGGGGGCGCGTCGTTCACTGGTCTCGCCGCCCTCACATCGTCGAACTGCGTGTCGCTGATTCGCGGTCCTCTGGGGCGACTCTATGCGCTCGCCCGAACCGGTGAGGTGTATCAGAGCGACACCAACGGGGCGTCCTGGACCGTGGTTGGCTCGGTGGCCGTGTCGAACGCGGTCGCGATCCAGCGCAAGGCGGCTGAGCTGTTCGTCCTGACGGAGACTGGCGAGGCGTATCGGAGCCTCGATTGCGGGGTGTCCTGGGTTCCCGTGGGCGCGGTCACGGCGAGCAACTTGAGCGCGATGGTCGTGAGCGGCGGCTCGCTCGTGGTCGGAGCCAGAACGGGCGAGGTCTACCAATCGGCGACCGGCACGGTGTGGGCGCCGCTGGGGGTTGTCAATCAACTGAACCTCGTGGCGCTGGGGTCGGACGAGCCCATGGCGACGGGAGTCCAGGTCAAGGACACGCCGCCGAGGCTCGCGATCGGAGCTCCGTATCCAAATCCCGCTCCGGGCGGCGCGGGGACGTTCCCATTCAGGCTGGACCGTCCCGCGGAAGTGCGGCTCGAGCTTTACGACGTTCAGGGGCGGCTCGTGGCCTCTCGGGCGAGGGCATCGTTGCACGAGGGGGCGCATGGCTTGGCCTGGGCTCCGAAAGGACTGGGGACAGGAAGGTATCTCGTTCGGTACGTAGTTTCGGGTCGGCAGACCGCGGCGGCGTCCTGGGTGGTTCTTCGGTAGCGGACGTACCACCTGGAACTGTCGCGGCGATCACAGCGCATCACGTCGGTCGTGGTGCTCCGGAGGCAGAGATGATTCGTCGGAATCGGCAGTGTCGTTCCTGCGTTGTGGCAGCCTTCGCGATCGCGGCGGCACTCACCCACTCGACCGCGTACTCGGCGGTTGCTTTGATGGTTCCGACCGGAGAGGCGGCGAGCGACTTCTTCGGTTACTCGGTGTCTCGTGCGGGGGACGTGAACGGGGACGGCTACGACGATGTGATCGTCGGTGCCTACTCCAACGGCACGGGGGGACTGTTCGCGGGCCGGGCGTATGTCTACTACGGCGGGCCGGGGGCGGACGCCGTGGCGGACCTGACCCTGACGGCAGCGGCGGCGGGCGACCAGTTCGGCCAGTCGGTGTCCGGTGCGGGGGACGTGAACGGGGACGGCTATGCCGACGTGATCGTCGGGGCTCCGAACAACGACGCGGGCGGCGCGAACGCGGGCCGGGCGTATGTGTACTACGGGGGTCCAAGTGCCGACGCCGTGGCCGACCTGACCCTGACGGGAGCGGCGGCGAGCGACTTCTTCGGCCTCTCCGCATCCGGGGCAGGCGACGTGAACCGGGACGGCTTCGACGACGTGATCGTCGGCGCGAATGCTAACGACCAGGGGGGCGTGGACGCGGGCCGGGCGTACGTGTACTACGGCGGACCCGGTGCGGACGCCGTGGCCGACCTGACCCTGACGGGCGCGGCGGCGGGCGACCGGTTTGGCAACGCGGTGTCCGGGGCGGGAGACGTGAACGGGGACGGCTATGCCGACGTGATCGTCGGAGCCAACAACAACGACGCCGCGGGCACGAACGCGGGCCGGGCGTACGTCTACTACGGTGGGCCGGGGCCTGACGCCGTGGCCGACCTGACTCTGACCGGAGTGTCGTCGAGCGACTTCTTCGGCATCTCGGTGTCCGGGGCGGGGGACGTGAACGGGGACAGCTACGCCGACGTGATCGTCGGGGCCAGCACGAACGACCAAGGGGGCGTGGATGCGGGCCGGGCGTATGTGTATTACGGGGGGCCGGGGGCGGATGCAGTGCCCGATCTGACCCTGACCGGAGCGGCAGCGGGCGACCTCCTCGGCCAGTCGGTGTCGGGGGCGGGGGACGCGAACGGAGACGGCTATGCCGACCTGGTCGTCGGGGCACCCCAGAACGACGCGGGGGGCGTGGACGCGGGGCGGACGTACGTCTACTACGGGGGACCTGGCGTGGACGCCGTCCCCGACCTGACCCTGACGGGAGCGGCGGCGGGTGACAACTTTGGCTGGTCGGTGTCCGGGGGGGACGTGAACCGGGATGGTCACGCCGACGTGATCGTGGGGGCGTGGGGCAACGACGCCCGAGGCAATGCCGCAGGTCGTGCCTATGTCTTCACGCCCCGCCCCTACGAGGTGCTCTCTCCCAATGGTGGTGAGCAGTGGATCGCCGGCCTGGAGCAGCGTGTGCGCTGGCTCGGGGCCGGCCTCGCCGATCTTTGGATTTCCTTCGACGGCGGCGCCAGCTACTCCATCCTCACTTCAGGCGTTGGAGGACGCGATCAGAACGAGTTCGCGCTCACCGCTCCGACCTTGGCAACGAGCGGGGCCGTCCTGCGGGTGAGCCCGTCCGGGGTGCCGGTGACGCACTCCAACTCCGACGCGAGCGATGGCGTGTTCCGCATCGTGGCCAAGCACGATCCGCCGCCGGCGGCGCACCGTGTCGAGATCACACCGACGGGAGCGGCGGTGGGCGATGCCTTCGGCCAGTCGGTGTCCGGGGCGGGGGATGTGAACGGCGATGGCTACGCCGACGTGATCGTCGGGGCAGCCCAGAGTGACGCCGGGGGAGCGGACGCGGGCCGGGCGTATGTCTACTACGGGGGGCCTGATGCGGACGCGGCGCCCGACTTGACCCTGACCGGAGCGGCGGGGGGCGACGCCTTCGGCAACTCGGTCTCCGGTGCGGGGGACGTGAATGGGGACGGCTACGGCGACGTGATCGTCGGGGCGTACCAGAACGACGCCGGGGGAGCGGACGCCGGCCGGGCCTATGTCTACTTTGGGGGGCCTGGTGCGGATGTGGTGGCCGATCTCACCCTGACCGGAGCCGCGGCGGGTGACGCCTTCGGCGTTTCGGTGTCCGGCGCCGGGGACCTGAACGGGGACGGGTACGCCGACGTGATCGTCGGGGCCTACGCGAACGACGCCGGCGGCGCGGACGCGGGCCGGGCGTATGTCTACTACGGGGGCCCTGGGGCCGACGCGGTGGCCGACCTGACCCTGACCGGAGCGGCGGCGAACGACTTCTTCGGCTACTCGGTGTCCGGGGCTGGAGACGTGAACGGGGACGGCTACGCCGACGTCATCGTCGGGGCCTACGCGAATGACGCTGGCGGAGCGAACGCGGGCCGGGCGTATGTGTACTACGGAGGTCCGGTGGCCAATGCCGCGACCGACCTGACCCTGACCGGAGCGGAGGTGAACGACTTCTTCGGCTGGTCGGTGTCCGGTGCGGGGGACGTGAACGGAGACGGCAACGCCGACGTCATCGTGGGCGCGACCATGAGCGACGCCGGCGGCACGGACGCCGGACGGGCCTATGTGTACTACGGAGGTGCGGTGGCCGACGCCGTAGCCGACGTGACCCTGACCGGAGCCGCGTCGGGCGATCTCTTTGGCGTCTCGGTGTCGGGTGCGCGGGACGTGAACGGGGACGGCTACGGCGACGTGATCGTGGGGGCGTCCGCGAACGACGCCGGGGGCCCGAACGCGGGCCGGGCGTATGTCTACTACGGGGGACCTGGCGCTGATGTCCTGGCCGACTTCACCCTGACCGGCGCGGTTGCGGGCGACCTCTCCGGCACCTCGGTGTCGGCGGCGGGCGACGTGAACGGGGACGGTTACCCCGACGTGATCGTAGGGGCAAACGCAAACGATGCTGGAGGCTTGGACGCGGGCCGGGCGTACCTGTACGACTGCAATCGCTATTTCCTGACGGCCCCCAATGGAGGCGAGTCGTGGAATGTCGGGGCCACGAAGACGATCTCCTGGGTGGGCGCCGAGCCCGCGGACGTCTGGCTTTCCGTGGACGGTGGGAACACGAATCAGCTCGTCGTGTCCGGAGTCGGAGGGTCGGAGACCAACGCGATTCCCATCCGAGTGCCTCATACCCCGACCAAGTTCGCGCGAATCAAGGTCACACCGTCGAACGCGGCCATCGGCGGTTTCGACCAGGGCGATTCGCTGTTCACGATCCAGACCTCGGTGCAGCTCCTCGCCATGCTGGCCGCCGCACTCCCGGAAGGCGGGCAGGGTGCCGTGATCTCCTGGACCACCGACCCGGGTCCCGAAGACCTCGCGGGCTACAGGCTCGAGAAGGCTGAGGGCTCAACATCCGATTCCAACCCTTGGCGCACGGTCGTGGCACTGACTCGCGATATCCAGTACACGGATCGTTCCGGCGGCCCCGGGACACGCTATCGGCTCTTCGCGGTGAACGGGTTCGGAGAGGAGCTGTTGCTGGGGGAGGCGTCGCTTCGCCCGCTCAAGCCGCTCACGGCGTGGCCACTTCCGTATCGGAGCGGGACGCTCAACATCTCCTTCGCGACGAGCGGCCTGGGAGCGGGCGCGGCCCGCACGGAGCTTCTTCTCTTCGACGTGATGGGCCGGCTCGTGCGACGGCTGGATTCGGGAGTCTACGGGGCGGGGTATCGGACCGTCACGTGGGATGGCCGGGATGGCGATGGCCGGCCGGTCGCGGCCGGCCTTTACTTCCTCCGCACCAAGAGTGATCTGGGCTACGAGCGCTCGATCAAGGTCGCGGTGCTCCCGTAGGGCTGGGCCCCTTGCGGACAACGTCGTTCTCGGCCAGAATTATCGAGGAAATCCTGCCTTGCCTCTGATGCATGTCACTTCTCGAAGGGCTGATGACCGATCCCGGGCCCCCACCCGAGGGCTCCGCCTCGAACGATTCGAAGCCGGGGCCACTCTCGCCGGACCTCCTTGTGACGGGGCAACTCCTCGAGAGGGCGAAGGCGGGGGACCGTTCAGCTCTCGAAGCGTTGATGGCGCGGTACCGACCGCGGCTCGTACGTTGGGCCACCGGCCGACTCCCCCACTACGCTCGCTCCCTCCACGACACGGCGGACTTGGTCCAGGAGACCCTTCTCCGCGCCGTTGAGGGGCTCGACCGCATCGAGGAAAGCTCACCGGGGCAGTTTCAGGCCTACGTTCGCCAGGCCGTGCTCAATCGCATTCGCGATCAGGTTCGGTGGGCGAATCGGCGTCCCGCAGACGCGACGGCGTTGGAACATTTCAGAGACGCGGCGCCGTCGCCTTTGGAGCGCGCGATCGGAGTCGAGATGGTGGAGCGATACGAACGAGCCCTCGGGCAGCTGAGTGATGTGGAGCGCCAGCTCATCCACTTCCGGATCGAGCTGGATTTCTCCTACGAAGAGATCGCGGCCGCCATGGGTCGCGGGAGCCAGGACGCCGCGCGCATGGCGGTGCAGCGCGCCATCCGGAAGTTGGCGAAGGCGATGGGCGATGCACGCTGACGACCCTCTGGACGACCTCGCCAGCTCTGTCTCGGACGGGACTCAGATCGATTGGGATCGCGTCGCGGCAGACCCCGAAGATGAGGCCGAGATCCAGGGCCTCCGAGACGTGGAACGGATCGCCGCATTCAGTCGAACGCTCCAGCGCTCCGGAGCGAATGATGGCGCGCCGCCCGATGCTCCCGCCGTTTCTTCCGGAATACGACCTCAACACTGGGGCGATCTCACACTCCTCGAGCGCATCGGTGCCGGTTCGAACGGGGAAGTGTGGCGAGCGTGGGACGCAACACTGCAACGCGAGGTCGCACTCAAGTTCCTTCAAAGCCGACGCATCGAAGCCGCGGGCACGGCACGCGAGGTGCTTCTGGAGGAGGCGCGAGCCCTCGCGCGCGTTCGCCACCGGGGTGTGGTGACGGTGCATGGAATTTCAGAGCACGATGGGCGCCCGGGAATGTGGATGGAGTTCCTGCGTGGTCCCACGCTTGCCGAAGAGATCGAGCGGCGGGGCGCTCTTCCGGTAAGTGATGTCCTCCGTATCGGCATCGGCCTGTGTGCAGCGCTGGAGGCCGTGGACCTCGCCGGCCTCGTTCACCGCGACCTGAAGCCGGCCAACGTCGTCCTGGAACCCGACGGGCGCGTGGTGCTCACCGACTTCGGCCTCGGTTGGCGCCGGGCCGGTTCCACCGAGCAGGCGCCACGCGGCTGGGGCACCCCCGTCTTCATGTCTCCGGAGATCATGAGCGGTGAAATACCAACGCACCGCTCGGACCTCTACGCGCTTGGCGTCACGCTCCGGTGGGCGCTCACCGGGACGGCCCCGTTTCACGCAAAAGACTGGGAGTCGCTGAGGGCAGAGGCGGGTCGCGGGCCCACCGCGGCGCTCTCGGAGGAGAGACCCGATGCGCCTCCAGGTCTGGTCCGGGCCATTGAGGCGGCCATGGCGCCACGAGCGGAGGATCGCATCCTGAGCGCGTCGAAACTCGCGTCGTTGATGCTAGCCGTCCGGGGCGCGCGTGGCGTGGCCTCGATCGCGGTCCTCCCCTTCGTGAATCGAAGCCGCAGCGAGGATGACGAGTACTTCTCCGACGGTCTCGCCGACGAGATCCGAAACATGCTCGCCAAGATCCGCGGGCTGAGAGTGGCGGCGCGAACGTCGTCATTCCGGTTCAAGGGGGGCAAGGAGGACTTGGCCACGATTGGCCAGAAGCTGAACGTCGCTGCGATCCTGGAAGGCACCGTGCGCAAGTCCGGGAACAACGTGCGGATCTCGGTGCATTTGCTGAAGGTGTCCGACGGGTATCACCTCTGGGCCGAGACGTACGACCGAACACTCGACGACATCTTCGCGGTGCAGGACGATATCGCTCAATCCGTGGTGCGGGAGCTGCGCGAGAAGTTGTTGGGTGAAAAGGTGGATTCGAAGGCGGGTGGAGAAGTCCGAGCGGAGGTGGCGCGGGCCGCGAAGGGCCGAGGAACGAACCCCGAAGCGCATCGACTCTGCCTGCAGGCGCAGTATTTCGCGGCCCGCGGCAGTCGCGAAGATATGCTGAAGGCGTCGGGCTATCTCGAGCGGGCTCTGGAGTTGGACTCGGCCTACGCGCTGGCCTGGGCGCGCCTGGGTCGGTCTCACATGAGAGCAGCGGATATGGGCTGGGTCGAGGCGGAGGTGGGGCACAAGCGCGGCAGGGAGCTCGTGGAGCACGCGCTTTCCTTGGAGCCGGACCTGGCAGAGGGGCATGCGTCCCTCGGCTGGACTCGGATGGTTATGGATTGGGACTGGAGCGGTGCGGAAGCGTCGTTTCGACGGGCTCAAGAGCTGATGCCGGGTAATACGGTCGTGCTTTCTTACGCCAGCGCGATGGCATCAAATCGGGGCCGCCTCGAGGAGGCGATCGAGATTGCCCATCGTGGGGTGGATCAGGACCCGCTCAGCTCCCTGTCCTATATCACCCTCGGCCTCATGCTCTATCGTGCCGGCAGCTTTGCGGATGCGGAGAAGGCGTTTCGGGTGGGTATCGAGCTTTCACCACAGAGGGCCAACATACGCGCCTATCTCGCGTTCGTGCTGCTCGCACAACGGCGTGCCGACGAGGCGCTCGCGGTAGCACTGGAGGAGCCCGAGGGGTGTTTTCGCCTGGAGGCGCTGGCGGTGATTCATCACGTCGCGGGGCGTCAGAAAGAGGCGGACACCGCGCTTCGCGAGCTGATCGAAACCATGGCGGATACGGCCGCATACCAAATCGCGTCCGTGTATGCCGTCCGCCATGAACCGGATTCGGCATTCGAGTGGTTCGAGCGCGCGTACCGGCTTCGGGACACGGGACTCGCCGAGATGAAATCCAATCCGCGCCTTCGCTCGCTGCACGGAGATCCACGTTGGCCGGAGTTCCTGGAGAAGGTCGGATTGAGGGAGTGACCACCCCCCGGCAGTCTGCACGCGCAGCGAGAATCCCGTTTCAACCTCCCTTCACTTTCGCCGATCCAAGATCGTGAGGCCGAACGTCGGCTGTCGCCTGGCCCTTGACTGGGAGTCTCCCATGAGCCGATCGATCTGGATTCTCGCCATTACCCTCCTTTCCATCGCGACCACTTTCTCCCTGGCGGCCCCTCGCGAATACTCGCCCGCGTCCCAGCGTGACCTGGATGAATCGGGGGAAATGGGGTGGATCCTCGTTACCGACGGCGCCACAAGCATGTCCGACCTGGCCGACCAGGAATCGATCGAGGAGCTCCGTGTGCGCTTCGGCAGTCCCTTCCTGGTTCTCCATCAGGGGAACGCCCGCTTTGTGGTGCGGGATCGGGGGCTGATCGATCGCGCTGAGCGCGCCGTCTACGCGATCAAGGTCTACGGCAAGGAGACGGCCATGCTGGCCACGTTCCAGGCTCGGGGCGCGCTTGGATCCGCGAAACGAGCGCGTAAGGCCTCCGCGCTTGCGGAACGCCCGGCGCCCGGCGGATCACGGGGAGACTCGGATGATCGGCTCCAACGCGAGTTCGAGGCGCTGATCCACGAAATGGAAGTCCTGGAGGCCTCCTCCCGACGTGGGGAGGTCTCTGGCGAGACGCACGAGCTGGACCTCAGAAGCAAGGCGCTCTCGAGGCGGCTTCAGCAGGCGGTACGCGGCGGCCGTCGGGAAATGCGCCAGATCTTCGACGACGCGAAGGAGCGCCACCTGCTCCAGCCGCTTCCCGAGGGCATGGCCCGATGACGATGATCAGCGCGCGGCGATCTGCCGCGCGATCGCGACCGACACCGCCGCGTAGACGAGTGCGATGATTCCGTGCGCGGCGATGATGAGGCCCAGGAGCAGGAGATAGCCCTCGAAGTGGCGGCCGGAGGAGGCCGCGGAGACCATCTGCAGCACGCAGTACGCTCCGAACAGGATCGCCGCGACCGAGAGCGCGAGGACCACCAGGCGCAGCGCCGCCTGCCGCGGACCGACGATCAGGTAGGTGAGGCAGAGCCCGCTGTACACCAGGAAGCCGATCGCGATTCCGCTCCAGAACGGGATTCGCGACGGATCGCGTGATGGCAGGACGAGCGCGATCACGCTGAAGAGCCACAGAGCGACGGCGATGGTCATCACCGAGCTCAAGCCCACCATGATCTTGAGCGGGAGCGAGAAGCCGCCGAACTGGGCGGCGAGCGGTCCCGCCGGCCCGAACCGGCGCACGGCGGCTTCCTCGGCTTCATGCTGTGACATGCCATTCCTCCGTTCCTCGGCCACGATCTCCTGCAGGTGATCGGCGGCCTCTTCGACAACGCGTCGTGCGAGCAGCGGGTCGTGTCGCAGCGCCTGCCGCAGCTCGGCCAGGTAGTTCGCGATCGGGCTATCCATGGTCGGGAGCGGCGCCCCGGATGACCGCGTTCACGCTCGCGACCAGATCGCCCCACGCGCGGCGGCGGTCGCGCAGCGCCGCCCGCCCCGCCGGCGTCAGCCGGTAGGTCCGGCGGCTGCGGCCCGAGACGGTTTCGGCGGCGCTCGCGAGATAGCCCGCCTGCTCGAGTCGATAGAGCGAGGGGTAGAGCGTGCCCTCGGCGAGATCGACGTGGCCGCCGCTCGCCACCCGAAGCGCCTTGATGATGTCGTAGCCGTGCGAAGGCTTGCGGGCGACCACCGCGAGCACCATGAGATCGATCTGGCCGGCGAGCATCGGTTCGCGCTTCATACCTAGCTATTCTAGGCATAGCGGGACTAGGTGTCAAGGGCCGGTTGCAAGCGGGGCTTGTCTGGCCGAACATTCCTTCCGGCGGGGTCAAGAAATGCCGTACTTTTCGAACGTGACCACGCGCGTTCGCGTTGCACTCGTCGTCCTGGCCCTGGCCGTGGTCGCCGGACTCTCGTTCGGGCCGATCGCGGCCCATCTCGCGGCCGGTCGCATCCGGGCGGCCGCCGCCGCCCGCGGCCTTACGGTCTCGTGGCGAAAGCTCGCGGTGTCCGGGCTGGGACGGGTGATGGTCAGCCGGGTCGTCGCAGCGCGCCCCAACGCAGGCGGCGGCGCCGACTCGCTCTTCCAAGCCGACTCGCTCACCGTCGCGCTCGACCTCGGCTCGCTCTGGAGCTTGCACCCAGGTGTCGGGAGCCTCGGCCTCTGGCATGCCCAGATCCGCCTGCCGGCGAGCAGCGCGGAGGAGACCGACACGCTCATGCTGGACGACCGCCCGGCCGGGCGCGCCTCCAAGGAGGA
>DASQJL010000014.1 GCA_035631035.1 Candidatus Binatia bacterium
CGACTGGGCCAAGGTCGTTCTCGTCCCCGGACTCGGCATGATCACCGCGTCCCGCGACAAGCGAGGCGCCGTCACCGCCAACCTCTGCTACCGCGCCGTGCTCGAGACGATCGCGAACGCGGAGTCGCTCGGCGGTTTCCGGTTCATCCCCGAGTCGGACGTCTTCGAGTTCGAGCGGTGGCCCCTCGAGCGGCGGAAGGTCGACGAGCAGGACGCGAAGGAACGGAAGTCGCTGCTCCTTTCGCGCCATGTGGCGGTCGTGATCGGCGGCGGAAGCGGGATCGGCAGGGCCGCGGCCCGGCGCTTTGCCGAGGAGGGCGCGCATGTCGTGGTGGCCGATCTCGACGCCGCGGCCGCGGACGCGGTGGCGAAGGAGGTCGGAGCCTCCCACCCGGGGCGCGCGATCGGGGCGGCGCTCGACGTCCGCGACGATGCGAGCATCGCAACCCTGATTCGCCGGACCGTGCTGGAGTATGGCGGCCTGGACTCGCTCTTCTACACGGCCGGTCAAGCGCCGCGATTCGCCGGCGTCACCGACCTCCGGCGCGAGGACCTGCAGCGCCAGTTGGACGTCCATTACCTCGGCGCCGTCCTGGCCGTGGGCGCCGCGGCCTCGGTCCTGCGGCGCCAGCGGACCGGCGGCGCGATCGTCGCCTCGGTGTCGAAGGCGGCGATGGCGCCCGGCCGCGACGCCGCGGCCTACGGTGGCAGCAAGGCGGCGCTGATGCAGGCGCTCCGCGTCGCGGCCGTCGAGCTGGGCGGCGACGGCATCCGGGTGAACGCCATCAACGCCGACCAGGTCGAGACGCCCCTCTTCCTCCGGTTCGTGGAAGAGCGCGCCGCCATGCGCGGCATCACGGTCGCGGAACAGCTCGAGGCATACCGCAAGCGGAACGTCATGGGCGTCTCGCTCATTCCGGCCGAAAGCGTCGCCGATCTCGCCGCGCTGCTCGCGAGCGAGCGCTTCCGCTACACCACGGGCGACATCCTCACCGTCGACGGCGGTCTCCCGGAGGCGTTCCCCCGCTAGATCGGTCGCCCGGCCTCGATCCAGCGGGCGGGCGAGTGAGCCGAATCCCCCCCGATTTGCGCGTCTAGGAACGTAACCCGCGATCTCCAGGGACCGTGCGTCCCCTGGCCGATTCACGTCATGGCTCGCGCTCCGTGGGAGGTCACGATGCATCGCAGGAAGCTGCTTGTTCTGGCCGTGGGTCTGGCTCTGCTCCCGGCCACGGGAGGGCGGGCCCAGATGATCCCGCTCGCGGACGTTCGGGAGAACTCGGCCGACGCGACCGCCTTCGGGATCACCGACGCCCAGTTTCATCACCCCCCGGCGCCCTTCGCCTACTGGGAAGACAACGCCTCGGCCCATGTCGACAACCCCGATCCCGAGGGGTCCGGCTTCACCGACGCCGGGGCCTATTCCATCTCGGAGTTCTTCCCGGCGGGCATCAACGCCTCCGGCGGCACGGGTGGGAGCTGGCAGATCGTCCCCGGCCAGTACACCGCGCTCTCCTACGTGAACTTCAAGTTCCGGGTCGATACCTGCTTCGACTACAAGATGGACGCCTGGTTCACCCCGGGAGACCTGGGGTCCTCGCCGGACAGCCGCGTTGCGCTCGGGGCGTCGGGGACCAACGTCGACTACCAGAGCACGACGAGCGAGACTCATCAGACCGGACGCCTTCCCGCGGGCACCTACGAATTGGAAGGAAAGTCGTACATCATTTCGGATCAGGAAAACACGTCCGGCCCCGTCTACTCCATCATCTGGACCTGCACGCCCTGCTCGGCCACGCTCGTCCGATCTCATCCCGTGGATCGCACGGTGGCCTGCGGCGGCACCGCGACGTTTTCCGTCGTGCCGACGACGCCGGTGCCCCCCGGCCTCACCTATCAATGGCGGAAGAACCTCGTCCCGCTTGCGAATGGAGGGAACCTCGGGGGCGTCACGACGCCGACGCTCACCATCTCGAGCGCGTGCACGTCGGACCAGGGCTACTACGACGTCGTCCTGAGCAACGGCACGATCGTGGAGCCGAGCCGGCTCGCGCACCTTGGGGTCACGACGGTGGTGACCGGGGTCGACGAGACCGAGTCGGGGCAACGCCCCTTCTCGATCGAATCGGCGGGGCCCAATCCGTTCAGCGCCACGACGTCGTTCCGCTACGCCGCGGCCAGACCCCAGTACGCGAGAATCGCGATCTACGGCGCTTCGGGCGCGCTCGTTCGATCGCTGGTCGATGGGATGGTTTCGGGCGTGGGCACCGTCACCTGGGACGGCACGACGCGCACGGGGTCACGCGCCCCCGCCGGCATCTACTTCATGCGCGTCGACGCGGGGTCCGGCCGGGAGACGCACAAGGTGGTGCTCCTCCGGTAGGCTGGCGCTCCCACTAGGTTTCCAGCTTCATCTTCTTTAGAAATGGGCGCCACCTGGGGTCGCGGTGGAGGCTTCGGAGGCATCGCGTCGCCTTCATGGCGGTGATTCCGCCGTCCTTCTCCACGTAGGCGCGCTCGAGCCACTCGAACGCCTCGTCCACCTGGCCGCGTGAACCGTACACCTCGGCGATCTGGAAGGGGCATTCCGAACGGTGCTTCTCGATCAGCTCGGCCAACGCCGCGTCCGAATCGGCTCGATGGCCGAGTCGATGGAGGACGAGGGCACGCGCCCAGATCCGGAACCCCTCATGCGGCTCTCGCGCGAGCTGCGCCAGGGCCTCTTCGCCGCGGCCCAGGTCACAGAGCACGACCGCAAGGATGGCGTTCGTCTTGATTCTTCCCGGCGTGAGCTCCAGGGCTTTCCGTAGAGGGGCCTCGGCTTCGACGTCGCGATCCGCCGCCTGGAGCGCGAAGCCCAAGGCGCCGTAGCTGCCCGCGCTCAGGGGATCCTGCTCCAGCGCGCGCTGGAACAGGGGGATCGCTCGCTCCAGATCGCCCAGCATCCTGGCCAGACTGGCGGCCCCTCGGAGCGCCTCGACGTTCTCCGGCGCGAGCTCCAGGGCACGCGCGAAGGAACCATTCGCGCCCTGAAAATCCCAATCGTGTGCGGCTTGGATCCATGCGATCTCGATATGGCCCTCGGGGAGCTCCGGTTCCAGAGACCGCGCCCGCTCGGCCGCATCCCGGGCTCGCGCGTACCCCTCCGCCACCGGAGCCCAGGCCATGTCCGCCTGCACGCCGTAGGCATGGCTCAGTTCCGCCCAAGCGAGGGCATAGGACGGGTCCATCGCCAGCGCCTCGCGCAGGTACTCGATGGCCTTCCCGGTATCCTCGCGGGTCATACGATCCAGCAGATATCGGGCGAGAAGAACGATCCGGCGCGCTTCGGGGTCCACCCCGCGCCCCTTGGTCGCGCGCGCCACGTCCGCTTTCGCCTCACCACTGGCGTCGGAGTCGTCCTCGCCCCCCAGGAGCGTCGCGCGCAACTCCTTCACCACCGACTGCGCGATGTCGTCCTGGACCGCGAAGATGTCCTCCAGCGTCCGGTCGTACGTTTCCGACCAGAGATGCGAGCTGTCCCCAACGTTCACCAACTGGACCGACACGCGGATCCGATTGCCCGCCTTGCGAACGCTCCCCTCGAGGAGCGTCGCCACGTTGAGCGCCCGGCCGATCTCCGCGACCGTCGCCTGCTTTCCCTTGAACGCGAACGCCGAGGTGCGCGCCGTCACGCGCAGTCCCTTGATCTTGGCGAGCACGTGGAGCAGCTCGTCCGCGAGCCCGTCGGAGAAGTACTCGTCGTCCGCGCTCGCGCTGCGGTTCGCGAAGGGCAGCACCGCGATCGATGCGAGATCCACCGACGGCGGCTTGGGCGAGGCTCCGCGCTCGAGAAGGTTCCGCAGACGGCGAAGCTCGTGGGACACGTCAAGCGCGGATTGAATCCTCTCGCGCGGGTCCTTCTCCAGGCATCGGCCTACGATGCGCGCGAGGTCGTCGGGGACATCCGCGCGGATCCGGTTCAGCGCCTCCGGCGTGTCCCGCAGGATGGCCGACGTCACTTCGGCGTGGCTCGTTCCGAGGAACGGCCGGCGCCCCGCCGCGAGCTCGTAGAGGATGATGCCCAGGGCGAACAGGTCGCTCCGCGCGTCGACCGCCTCCCCCCGAAGCTGTTCGGGGGCCATGTAGGGCACCGTCCCCGCCACCTGACCGTCCACGGAAAGCGGAACCTCCACGGTGACCGCGGCGCTCGTTTCCTCGGCGGCGCCATCCAGGCTCATCATCTTCGCGAGGCCGAAGTCCAGGACCTTGACTCGGCCCTCGCGCGTCACCATCACGTTCCCAGGCTTGAGGTCGCGGTGGATCACGCCCCTCGCGTGGGCCGCGGCGAGGGCGTCGGCGAGTGGTACCGCGAGATCGAGGAGCTTCGGTAGCGGAAGGCCGCCGGGAGCCACGAGATTCGAGAGCGTCTGTCCCTCGACCAGCTCCATCGTGAGGAAGCGGACGCCGTCGGCCTCCTCGACGGAGTAGAGGGTGACGATGCTGGGATGGTTGAGCCCGCCGACGGTGCGCGCTTCACGCTCGAACCGGGCGAGACGCTCCGGGGAGGACGCCGCATCCGCCGGAAGCACCTTGACGGCGATGTCGCGGCCCAGGCGGCGGTCCTGGGCGCGATAGACCTCCCCCATGCCGCCGGCGCCGAGCAGGCCGACGATCTGGTACGCGCCGAGCCGGGTTCCTGGCGTGAGGCTCACGAACGGGGAAACGCCTCCACTCCGTAGTCCAGACCGTCGCCGCGCCCCTTGATTCCTTCCATCCTCTTCAATGCCATGGCGCTCTCCGTGGGTCCTGCCGTCCGGCAAGTGGTTGAGTATGGCGTAGTTGGCGGCCGGTGCAATCGGGGAATTGTCGGGCGTCATGGCGCGGCTCTATTGTTCACCCGTCCAGGCCTCCCCCCACCCCGAAAGGATCCAGAATGCGAATCCGTGGATTCATCTGCTTCGCTGTCGGCTTGGTTCTCACCGCGGCGATGGCACGTGCCGAAGAGATTACCGTCGTGAGTGGCGTGCTCGGGCCCGAAGGACCGCTATTCGTCGACGGGAATCTCTACTACGTGGCATGGACGTCGGGCACGCTGTCGAAGTGGGATGGCAAGACCACCACGGTCCTGAACTCGCTACCGGGCTGCAGCCACAATGGCCTCGCGCTCACCAAGCGGAAGACGTTCTTGCTCGCGTGCACCGACGAGCATGGCGCCATCCTCGAGCTCGACATGAAGGGCACCCCATTGCGCCGGTGGGACGCCGATGACCAAGGCCGCAAGTTCGATGGAGGCATCAACGATATCGTGGTCACGGCGAGCGGCGGCGCCTATGCCACCGTGTTCGGTCCCTATCAGAGCGTTCCGACGGCGGTGGCGGGCCGGATCCTGTACCTCGCTCCGGGCGGGCAGCAGTGGGTCGAGGTCGCGAACGATCTCAACTACGCCAACGGCATCGGCATCTCCCCGGACCAGAGGACGCTTTACGTCAGCGAGACCGTCGGGAACTGCATCCTGAAGTTCGCGGTCAACCCCGACGGCTCACTGGGTCAGCGCGCGAACTTCGCCCTGCTGAGTCGCCTGACGCCGAACAAGAACGACTCGTGGTGGCTGGGACCGGACAGCATGAAGATCGACGGCAGGGGCAATATGTACGTCGCCCAGTGGTTCGGCGGGAAAATCCTGAAGATCGCTCCCGACGGCACGCTGCTGCACGTGTTCCCGATTGCCGCGGGCGACGGCACGACCAATGTGGCGTTCGGCCCGGGCGGGAAAGACCTGTACGTCACGGTCGTGAAGGACCCGAATGACCCGCAGGCGACGGGCAGCATCGTGAGGATCCCGAACGTCGAGTAGCGGCAGCAAACCGAAGCGCGATTGACTATCGGAGCCGCACCACCCGGCGGGTCTCGGCGCGTTCGCCGGTCACCATGCGCACGAAATAGACGCCTGAAGCCGTGGGCGCGCCCCGGGAGTCCAGTCCGCTCCACGATACCTGGTGACTGCCCGCGCTCCAGAGGCCTCGCGCCAGGGTCGCCACCTCGCGGCCGTCCACGCCGAACACGCTCAGATCCACGGCCTGGGAACGCGCCAGCGAAAACGCGATCCGCACGGGACCCGCCGCCGGGTTGGGCCACGGCTTGCGCAGGGTGACGGCCACGCCCGCGACCGGCGTGACGCCGGTCACGCCCATCTCGATCTCGCTCCGGATCCACGCGGCGTTCTCGGCGGTGATGGCCACGTGCTCCTCATTCGTGCCCTGCGCGTAGATGGCGTCGAACGGCGTGTTCGACACGGGATTCGGATCGGCCGCGACGTTGTGGAAGAGGTCGGTCGTGTTGTAGGCGAGCGCGCTCACCGTGGGAATGAAGCAGTGGCTCTGGTGAAGCGCGACGATATCCCCGTACGGAGCCGCCACGGAATCGAGCTGCGCCATGCTGGCCCGCGATCCCCCCGGGGCGCCGTCGTACGGCTGGGTGCCGTTGACCGTGACCGCCTGCGATGCCGTGGTGATGAACAGCACCCGAGTCTTGCCGTCGAAGATCTTCGTGCTGGTCACGCTGGGGACCGCCCATACGTTGCCGGTGATCCCGGCGAGCAGGTCACTGTAGTTCCACTGGATGAGCTGCGCGCCCGGCGCGAAGCCCTGGCTGGTCCCGTTGTCGCTTCCGTTGGCGATCGCCACCAGGCGCGGCTGGGCCGGCCAGTTGCCGACAGCGGCGAGATCCGTCCCGAACGTTCCCCGCAGCGGATCGGGCTGCCCCGTGCTCCCGGCCGGATCGGTGTAGTGGTAGACGAGCATCTGCCGCGCGGCGGGCCGGTTGAGCTCGGCGAGGAATACCGCCGCGTCCGCCGATTGGGAGGAGAAGAAATTGATCCAGTACTGGATCCCGAGCGGGATGTTCGCGCCCAGATGGGGCACGTCGAACGAGATGAACGTGCGCACCGAATGAGGCAGTCCATTCGTCTCCATGTAGGCGAGCGCGTACCGGCTCACGAGACCGCCCATGCTGGCGCCGGCCAGCGCCACCGTTCGCTGCGATCCCACGATTCCCTGGATCTGCTGCAGCAGGTCGACCAGGACGAAGGCGTTCCGCTGCAGGTAGTCGGTCGCGTCGGTGAAGTTGAGCACCACGGCGTCGTAGCCGTCCGCGCGCAGGTTCTCGATCAGGTTCTCCTGGTTGAGCAGCGCGTACAGCTCGTCCCAGTTCATGCTGTTGTCGAGATCGAAACCCTCCACGACGATCGCGGGGTTCTGGATCTGGGCGTGCCCCGGCGCCAGGTAAACGTAGCCGTCGCCCGAGGCAACGCCGCCGAGGTACGGAATGGTTCCGGTGGCGTGCAGCGTGTCGTCGGGGGTGGGCGTGGTGAGCGCGCGGACCGAGAAGGTGAACGCGGCCTGCAGCGTCGCGCCGGCGGCGGTGGCGGCGCGCAGGCGCAGCGTCTTGGTGCCGGCCGTCGCGTAGCGCGCGGTGAGCGGCTGGTCGAAGCTCATCGCCCGAAACCCGGTCCCGTCATCGAGGTCGGCCTCGAGCCGGGAGATCGCGCCCGTTCGGTTGCAGAAGATATCGTCGCGGTCGAGAACGAAGCGGACCTCGGCCCCCCGATAGGTCCACTCCTTGAGCGCGGCGGCCGCGAACGCCGTGCGGACTTCGAACGCCTCGCCGCTTCCCCGCTCGAGATGCCCATCGCGCATCACGACCGCTCCCCGCTCCAGGGCGTCGGGGCGGATGCGCTCGTACCCATCGAAGACCACCGCGAGCGGCACGGCGTCCTGACGCCGGCGCGCGCGCTCGATCAGCGCGTCGGCCGGCGGCCGCTGGGCGGGGTCGGCCGACGCCCGGCGCAGCTCCTCATACAGCTGACGCCACAGACCCTGCGAAGCGACGGCGTGTCCATCCCCGGCAAAGCGGTCGATCCCCGAGAGCGGGAGCACGCGATCGTAGAGGACGCCGGTCTTGAGATCGCGGGTGTCGAGACGTCCCAGCGCTTCGCCCAGCCGGTCCTGGATGACGTCGGCGAAGGCACCGCGCGGGATCAGGAGGGTGATCAGAACCGTCACGATCGCCAGCGCAACCACGGCGGCGGGCCGGAAACGGCGATGCGGCGTCACGATGCGGAGCACACGGCCTCCTCGCGGGCATGGAGGTGATGAAGTGGCCTGAATGGGCGGCTGAAATTGTAGCACACGCCCCCGGTCGGCCCGGGACGCTAGGGGCGAAACCACCGCCGTGCGAGCGCCTCGAGATCTCCGGCTACGTCCGGAGCCGGAAGCCGCTCCAGATACCAGCGCAGGTTGCTGTGCCGATGGAGAAGCGCGTAGGCCATGATGCGCAGCGGGAGCTCGTCGTCGATGCTTGCGCCGTAGGCGTCCAGAAAGGCGCGGAGGAGCCCGGGCTCGGCTGCGGCCAGGAAGATGCCGACAGCCGCCAGTTCGTACTCGGGCGCGCCGAGCAGAGCATCCTCGAAGTCGAGGAGACCGCTGAGGCGCCACGCGCCGTCGCGGCGATCGACCAGGAAATGCTCCCGCATCACCTCGGTGTGAAGCAGGACGCGCGGGCCTTCGTCGGCGGGAGCCCACCGAGCCAGAAAGCCGTCGAGGGCTTCCACCCACGGAGCCGCCAGGCCCTTGGCATTCTGATTGGCGCGGCACGAGGCGCGCTGGGCGGCCATGAAGCGTGGCCAGTCGATCGCCGTGGAAGCGACCTGGTCCGCCAGGATCGCGTGCAGCGCGGCGAGCGCCGCGCCCGCTTCGCGCATCAAGGAGATGCGGTTTTCGCTTGCGATCGTGGGCCATGCCTCGGCCATCGAGCGTCCCGGCAGGCGCGTCATGACGACGTACGACCACGGGCCGCTCTCGCCCGAGCCGATCAGGCGCGGGGTCGGGACCGGGAGACGCCCCTCGATGTGCTCGAGGGTGGCCCGTTCGGTGTCGAACCACGACCGGTCCGTCGGGGGGAACAGCTTCACGACATGCTCGTCCCCCACGGCGAACACGGGAACCGAGCCGGAGGGGAAACGCTCAAGGCTTCCCTCGAGCGAACGTTCGCGTCGGATTCCCTCAACGACCTCGGCGCACTCCTGGCCCTCGCTGCCCGTCTTCATTGGCACTCCCCTGAGGGTACCCCCACACTCTACTCCACCCTCTTCGCCGGCATCGCGCTCCCACCCTGGAACAGCGTCAGCGCCGACGCGCGACCGTCGTCGCCGATCACGAATTCGATCCGCGCGTCGGCGACCTTGAAAAAGAACGCGGTCTCCGACTCGGCGAAGGCCTCGGCGGGGTGCTGTCCCGTCGCCTGCATGAAGAGGCGCGTCCCCTCGCGCGTGATGGTGAGCCGGAAGCCAGGCTCGAGCTGGTAGACCCCAAGCAGCCTGTCGAGCTTCTCCCCCGTGAGGGCGATCACCTTGCGCGCGGCGGGGGTGTCCGCGACGCGCTTCCCCACCTGGGCCGGGTGTCCGCGCGCGACCAGGACGACCGATTCGACCGCGCCGGACGCTCCGATCCTGAACTTGAGACGGGAGAACGCCTTGTCGAAGACGAACTCGTCCCGGGCGACGGGCACGAGCCTGAACTCCGGCCCACCCTCTCGCCGGGCGCTGAGCTGTCCGTCCTCGAATCGTATCGTACACTTGACGCCATCGAACTCGTAGACGCCGGCAAACCGGCGCTTCGCCTCGTCCGGCATCGCCACGGGCGTGGCGTTCCAGCTCTGCCCGAGCGCCTCGAGCGCAAGCCTCATCGCGGTATATTCGAGATCGCTCTCCGAGTCGACAGCGTTGTGCAGCACCCCGACGAACAGCTTCTTCTCCGGGACCAGCACGCCGTAGCTCATGAAGCCCGTGATGCCGCCCCCATGGGCGACGAAGCGCATTCCGTCCTCGTCCGTCACCCTCCAGCCGTATCCGTAGCCGGTCGGCGTCCCGTCCTTCGTCCGGCTCTGCGTCCAGGCCCGGTCCAGGAGCGCCCTATCGATCACCTTGCCGGCGACGAGGAGCTCGTTCCACCTCGCGAGGTCATCGACGTTCGACTCGATGGAGCCCGCGGCGTACGGCTGCGTCATGCTGATGTAGCCCGCGTTCTGAAGCGCGGCGTCGGAGCCGCGTTCGTACCCCTTGACCCGCCCCGCCCGGATCCGGCTCTCCTCGACCACCCCCGTGTTCTTCAGGCCCAGGGGAGCCAACAGTCTCGCCAGCATGTAATCGGCGTACGTCATGCCGCTCGCCTTCTCGATGATGATGCCGAGAAAGAGATAGTTGCTGTTGCTGTACATCCACCGGGTCCCGGGTTCGAACGCCGCGCTCGCGTTTCGTAGGCCCTCGACGAGCTGCATGGGCGTCTTGTCCTCGCGGACGCCGTTCTCGTAGCCCGGCAGGTCGTTATAGCTTCTCAGCCCCGAGGTGTGGGTGAGTAGCTGCTCGACCGTGATCGCCTCCGCTCCCGGAAATCCGGGAACGTACTTCGAGAGCGGATCCTCGAGCTTTACCTTGCCCTCCTTCACGAGCTGGAGGATGGCGACCGCGGTGAATTGCTTGGTCATCGATCCGATGCGAAAAACCATCTCGGGCTTCGCGGCCACGCCGAGCTCCAGGTCGGCCAGCCCATAGCCCTTCCTCAGCAGGGTCCTTCCATCCTGCACGACGATGACGGAGCCGCCCGCGCCGCTCCCCGCGAACGCTCCGGCTGCGATCGCGTCGAGCCTCTCAGGGATCGCCCGATCCCTGGCCAAGACCCGTGTCGACAACGTGAGAAGGACCAGCAGGGCCGCGACGGCAGCGGTCATTCGCGTCATGTTCTCTCTCCTTGGGTTACGCTGTCGAGCATGGTGACCGATCGAAGACCTTCGCGCGGCAAGCTCCGCCTGGAGTACGACGAGAGCAGCCGGCTCACGGAACTCCCGGTGCCGCTCTCGGACGGGCTGACACCGCTCTTCGGCCAGCTCGAGTCCGCCCGGGATGCGGAGGCGCGCGGCCCCCTGAGCCAGACTTGCGAGGAGTTGCTGCGTGGATTCGCGGAGTTCTACAACGTCGAGCCGCCGGCCCTGAAGCTCCTCGGGGTCCGCCCGCACCGGACGCGCGAGGGCCGCTTGTCGTACGAGCTCCTGGGAGACTACGACCTCGCGCTCGCGCGCGTTCGGCTCTGGACGCGAACGCCGATGATCCGAAAGTGGACCTCGAGCCGGACGCTCCTGTCCACGCTGTGCCACGAGTTCATGCACCACATGGACGTCGTCAAGCTCCAGTTCCCGAGGAGCTACCACACCACGGGCTTCTTCGAGCGGACCCATCGCCTGTACCTCGGCGTGACGGGGCAGCCCTACTACCGGCTCGCGTGGCAGAAGGCGCAGCGCGACGGTTCGCGCTCCATCGACTGGCCCGAGACCCATCGCCGGAGAGCCAGTGTCCAACGCTAGGCGACGACGTGCGCGGTCGCGCCGAGGCCGGCATGAGGCACCTTCGCTCCCTTGATCATCAGCCAGAAGATGATCGGCACTTCCCCGAAGTAGAGCGGCATCATCGCGCGGGTAACCGCACCCTTGTAGGCCGGCAGCGCCAGCGCCGTGACGCTGCTCACGATGTAGGCCGAACCCGCGATCATCAGCAGGACGCCCAGCACCCGAGGCAAGAAGCCCGACCGGATGACGAGGATGCCGAAGGGGAAGAGCCAGAGACCCCAGAAGCCGATGGAGACGGCCGCGCCGGCGGCGTGAAGCCGAAGAAACCCCAGGGCGAGCGCCTCGCGCTGCGGCCCGGTGAACGCGGAGAGATAGCCTGCGCCGCTCAGCAGCACCAGCGGCGCGAATCGCGCGAGAAGGTTGGCGAGCGAAACGGCGACCCCGACCGACACCAGCACCACCATCAGCATCGCCTGGCCCCGGTCCGTGTCCCGGAGCAGCTGGTAGAGGTTCACGACCAGGAAGAGGAAGAGGACGAGCGTGCCGAAGCCCAGCAGGATGTCGATGCGGTACAGGAGCTCGCCCGTTGTGATGTTGCGGGCCGTGGCCGCGGCATCGCCGATCACGGTAAACGCCGGCATCATGAACTCCCCGACGATCGCCACGATCATGAAGATGAAGTAGAGCACTCCCGCGCGGCGTGCCGTTGCATTCCGTGTGTCCATAACCTGCCTCCGAGGATCGGGTGAGGGGCGCGCGTTCATCGCGCCGGCGATGCTGCGTGAACGGGCGGAAGGCGGACGCCCTTGACCAGCAGCCATAGGGCGAGCGGCACCTCGAAGGCGGCCATCGGCGCCCACATGAGCCAGGTGACCGGTCCATGAACGAATCCGGCGAGCCTCAGCGGAAGCCCCACCACGAGCAGTGCCGAGGCGGCCACGCCCAGGGCAGCCAGGGGGAGAGGAACCATGCGGCCACGCAGCAGAAGGTAGGAAAAGAGGGTGCTGCCCACGGCGAAGAAGGTGCCGCCAAGGACGGGGCTCCATGCTCCGACCTGGAATAGAAACGCGCCCAGCGCCTGCACCATCGCGGTGTCCGTGCCCTTGGCTCCCATCGCCGTCGAAAGCCAGAGCAGTCCCAGGGTTCTCGAGACGACCACGCCGGCGAGGACTCCTTCGACCACGCGACAGGTCAGCCCCAGCATCGCGAGGTCGGCATCCTGCTCGCGCGTGATCGCGTACAGGGTCGTGGCAAGCACCAGGGCCGAGAGCCCCTGGAGCAGCACCAGAACGACGACGACCCCCACGGTCATCGGATGCTGGGCCATGCTCGCCAGCCTGGTCGCGGTCCCCTCGCCGTGGGTGGCCCAGCCGGACAGGGTCATGCTGAGGATTCCGGCGCCGATGTAGAACAGAAAGGTGAAGCCGGCGATCCGTGCGTTCATCGTGCGAGTCATGCGGCGCCTCCCCAGGGTCGTCCGTAGCGCGACGCTACCCTCGGAGGATGCCCGGGCGGCGACGTGGGGTGGCGGCGTTTGCGACGAGCGGCGGGTTTCGGGGATTGAAGCGGGGTGGAAGCCGACGAACGACGGACCGACCGACGGTGCCTACATCTGCCGGAACCGATGGAGGTAGCTGCGGCTGACCGGCAGCACTTCCTTGCGCCCCTTCAGGTGAATCTCGGCGGATTCGTTGTCGCCGCGCAGCACGTGGCTGATCGCCTTCAGGTTGACCACGACCGACCGGTGCACCTGGGCGAACTGCGCGGGATCCAGCTGCGCGGCCAGCTGTCTCAGCGGGATCCGGACGAGCGCCTCCTGGGGGCGCCCCACCTCGCCGCGCCAGGCGACCCTCGTGTACTTGGTGTCGGACCGCAGGTAGTCGACGTCTTCGACGGGGATCAAGCGCAGAGCCTCTCCGACCTGAGCGTGAATCCAGCGCAGCGGCGCCGACAGAGCCGCGCCATCTCGCAGTCGCGCCATCTCCTCCACAAGCTGCTGCAGCAACGCCTCGGTGTTCCGTGCCGGCTCGGCCGCGCGAAGGCGTTCCTGGAGCCGCGCCACGGTCTCAGCAAGGCGCGCCGACTCCACCGGCTTGACCAGATAGTCCAACGCCCCCTGCGCGAAGGCTTCCACGGCGTAGTGGTCGTACGCCGTGACGAACACCAGGTGCGCGCGGCGGCCGATCTGGTGTGCCGCCTCGACGCCGGACAGGCCGGGCATGTGCACGTCGAGGAAGCAGACGTCGGGCCGCAGAGCCTCGAATTGCGCGACCGCTTCACGGCCATTTCGCGCCAGGGCGACCACCTCCAGCTCGGGCCAGGCCAGAGCCAGCTGCTGCGTCAGCGCCTCCCGCAACAGCGGCTCGTCGTCGGCGATCAACGCCTTCGGCCGGGCGCGCATCAGCGCGGCGCTTCGCGCGCGGGGAGATCCAGCTCGGCGCAGACGCCCCGCGGGCGCTGCGCGTTCACGCGGAGCTCGGCATCGCCGCCGAAGGCCAGCTGAAGGCGCTGGCGCAAGGTCGAAAGACCGGTCCCGAGTCCATTCCCCTCCGGCTGCAGGCCGGCGCCGGTGTCGCTGACGCGGACCACGTAGCGGTCGCCTTGCCGATGCACGTGAATGTCGATGCGCCCCCCCTCCTCGCTGGGGTCGATCCCGTGGCGCACCGCGTTCTCCACCAGCGTCAGCAGGGTCATCGGCGGGCAGTGCAGCGCCAGCGCGGTCTCATCGACATGCAGCGAGAACTGCAGGCGGTCGGGGATGCGCAGGTGCATCAGCTCGAGATACGCCCGGACCAGCTGCAGCTCCTGGCCGAGCGTCGTGCTCGGCTCGCCCAGGCGCGGCACCGCGGCGCGCAGATACGCGATCAGATGGCGCAACACCTCCGAGGCCCGCGGCGACCCGGCATCGACCAGCGCCTGCACGTTCGCCAGCGTATTGAACAGGAAATGAGGGGCGACCTGCGCCTGCAGCAACCGCAATCGCGCGTCCAGCGCCTCCCGCTCCAGCTCGCTGCGTTCCAGGTCGAATGCCAGTGCCTGGTGGCGCGCCAGCGCATCCTTCTGCCGCACCAGAGCCGCCAGGGCGACCCACGGCGCGACCAGCAACCCGAGCCCCTGGATTTCCCATGCCGGCGCCACGCCGAACACCGGGAAGAGGAGCGTGCCGATCGGCATCGCGAGCGCGACACCCGTGACCTGCAACACCCAGCGGGCGAGCCACGACGGGAGCCGCCTCGGCCACTGCTCGAACAAGCGGAACGCCAGCAGCCCGAAGAGGCCCAGGAGCGTGATGCGAACAATTCCGGATGGCCCCCACCGGAAGCTGAAGAGGATACCGAGGGCAAGCGAGAGGAGCAGCGTAAACTGCACGCGCCGCCAGTGGAAGATCAGCGCTCGGCCACGCGGTTCATGGCGGAACGTCTCGGCCGTCCCGAGCGTCTCACTTCCACGCATGGCTCAGGACCTCGCGGCATCGGGCATGCGAGCGATGGAATTCCCAGAATGGAAGCCGGACGGACCAGAGGAAGAGCGGATCGCGCTCGGACACAGCGCGCTCGAGCCAGCGGACGGCGTCCTCCTCGAGCCCCGCACTGCCAGCCGCCACGGAAAGCCAGGCGGGCGACATGAACTCGTGGCGCGAGCGTCCCTCGAGCTCGTCGTAGCACGCGCGCGCCCGCTCAGGGCGGCCGGCTTCGCCGAAGGTCCAGGCCAGCAGCCCGAGCGCCCAGGCGTGGCGGCCCGATTCCATCAGCAGAACCGGCGCCTTCTCGATCGCGCGTTCGATCTGGCCGGCCCACGCATGGCTGCGTATCAGATTCCAGTGGGCGAAGAAAGATTCCGCGTCGAGGCCCATGGCACGCTCCGCCTCGGCGACGGACTCCTCGTGCCTTCCCACGATCCCGAGAACGTACGAATACATGCTGACGACCCAGGCGTTGAGGGGATCGTCCTGGACCGCACGGCGGGTCTCGACCAGGCCCTCGTCGTCCGGCATGACGCCGCGGAGGACTCGCCACAGCGCCCACTGGGCACGGGCCGTGGAATTGCGCGGCTCCGATGCGAGTGCACGCGCGTACAAGGAGTCCGAGCGCTCGAAGTTTCGCTCGTATTGCTCTTCGACGGCCGCCAGCGTCGCCCAGGCCTCGGTGAGCCCGGGATCGATCGCCAGGGCTTGCTCGGCCAGGGCTTTTGCTTTCGGCATGACGTCACCGGGCGGAGCGGCGCTGAATACCCCCATGAGCCGGTTGGAGTCGGCCAGGGACGCCAGGGGTTCGGCGTACTGGGGGTCGATGGCGCTCGCCTTTTCGAAACATGCAACGGCCTGGGCCATGAACCGGCCACGCTTCATCTGAAGCGCGCGTCCCCGCAACAGCAGCTCGTAGGCCTCCACATTCCTGGTGCCGCCGTGCACTCGACTTCGGATGGCGTCGGCCTGGAGGCTTCCGCGAAGCCGCGTGGCAATGGCGCTGGCGATCTCGTCCTGCACCGCGAATACGTCGGTCATCTCCCGATCGTAACGTTCCGACCAGAGCTGGTACCCATCGGCAGCATTCGCGAGTTGTACCGTGATGCGCAGTCGCGAGCCCGCCCGGCGAACCGTCCCTTCCAGGACCGTGGTCACATCCAGCGTCTCGCCGATGGACTTGAGGTCGACTCGCCGGCCCTTGAACGAGAAACATGACGCGCGCGCCGCAACCCACAGACCTTCCACCTGCGCCAGCGCGTTCAGGATCTCGTCGGTGACGCCATCGGCAAAATATTCGTCGTCGGCACCGCTCAGGTTCTCGAACGGCATCACCGCGATCGATTTCTCACGACCCGCATCTGCCCTTCCGCTGCTCGACGCTATGTCCGCCAGCTCGAGCCTCACATCCCGCACGTCCCGTGGTCGTTCGTCCGCGTTCTTGCGGAGGCAGCGTCGCAGAATCTCGCGGATCCGAGCCGGGGCAACCGCCGGCAGCATCGTCCATTCGGGCTCACGCTCGAGAATTCGCGCGATCAGATCCGAAGCCGTTTCGCCGTTGAAGGCCGCCCGTCCGGTGAAGCATTCGAAAAGAACGCAGCCGAACGACCAGAGGTCACTCCGGCGATCTACCGGCTTGCCGCGCGCCTGCTCGGGACTCATGTAGGCCGCGGTGCCGAGGATCATGCCGGCTGCCGTGAGGCCCGAATTCCCCAGGAGCGTTGCCGAATCCGGGTGCATCGCACCATCTCGCCCTATCGAATCGCTCTTGGCGAGTCCGAAATCGAGCACCTTCACCATCCCCGCCGGATTGATCATGACGTTGCCTGGCTTGAGGTCGCGATGCACGATCCCGCGCTCGTGAGCGGCTTCGATTGCGCCTGCGATCTGAATTCCCACCGCCAGGGCCTCGCCCTGAGGCAGCGCACCGCGCGCCAGGCGCCCGGCAAGCGTCTCGCCTTCGACGAGCTCCAGGACGAGGTACGGCACGCCATCTGCCTCCTCGAGGCCAAAGATCGCCGCGATGTTGGGATGGTTCAGAGAAGCGAGGGTCTGGGCTTCGCGCCGAAAGCGAGCCAGCCGTTCCGGGTCGCCCGCAAACGCCGACGACAGCGCCTTGATCGCGACCTCCCGCCCGAGCCGCGCGTCGCGGGCGCGGTAGACCTCGCCCATGCCTCCGGCGCCGAGTCGGCCGACGATCTCGTAATGGGCCAGCTTGTAACCGTTCGCGAGGGACATTCGGCTCCGGGCCAGAATCGTTGAGATCAGGTTGTTGCGGAGAAAGATGGGAAGGCGATTGTAATGGAACCGGAGGCGACTTGCCATGGGTTGCCGGCAGGATCGCGGGGCGAGATCGACTCCACACTCCGGTACTGGTACGAAGGTAGCAATCTCCATCGGGTGGTTAGCGACCTAAGTAGACTGTGCCGCGCCTTGTCCCAGGGACGGCAATCCGTCATCATGCCCCTGGGGTAATTGCTTGCGGAACGAAGTGGCAACACCTCACGGGAAAGGGCGTTCATGCCAATGGTGATCGGCGTTCCGGCCGAAACGGCGGCCGACGAAAAGCGCGTTGCAACCGTCCCCGAAGTCGTCGAGAAGCTGATCAAGCTCGGCTTCGCGGTGGCGGTCGAGAGTGGGGCCGGGGCGGCCGCGAACTTCGACGACGACGCCTACCGCGCGGCGGGCGCCGAGGTGATCGACGGCGCGGCGGCGCTCTGGGCCAAGGCGGACATCGTCTTCAAGGTGCGCGCCCCATCGGTCGAGGAAGTCGGGCTGATGCGGGTGGGCGGCACGCTGGTCTCCTTCATCTGGCCGGCGCAGAACCCCGAGCTGATGAAGCGCCTGGCCGATAAGAAGGCGACGGTGCTCGCGATGGACAGCGTGCCGCGGATCTCGCGCGCGCAGAAGCTCGACGCCCTCTCCTCCATGGCCAACATCGCCGGCTACCGCGCCGTGATCGAGGCGGCGCACGCCTTCGGCCGGTTCTTCACCGGACAGATCACCGCGGCCGGCAAGGTGCCTCCCGCCCGGGTCTTCGTCATCGGCGCCGGCGTCGCCGGGCTGTCGGCGATCGGCACGGCGTCGGGCCTCGGCGCCGTCGTCCGCGCGAACGACACGCGTCCCGAGGTTGCCGACCAGGTGGTCTCGATGGGCGGCGAGTTCGTCCCCGTCGACTACCAGGAAGAGGGCTCGGGCACCGGCGGCTACGCCAAGGTCATGAGCGAGGGCTTCCAGAAGGCCCAGCGCGAGGTCTTCGCCAAGGAGATCAAGAACGCGGACATCGTCATCACGACGGCGCTCATCCCCGGGAAGCCGGCGCCGCGCCTGATCACGGCGGCGATGGTTCAGTCCATGAAGGCCGGGAGCGTCATCGAGGACATGGCCGCCGAACAGGGCGGCAACTGCGAGCTCACCGTGCCGGGCCAGGTCGTGGAGCGGCATCATGTGACCATCATCGGGTACACCGACCTCGCGAGCCGCCTGGCCAAGCAGGCCAGCACCCTCTACGCCACGAACCTGTTCCGGCTGACCGAGGAGCTCTGCAAGGGCAAGGACGGCGCCATCAACGTCGACATGGACGACGAGGTCATCCGGGGCACGACGGTGATCAAGGACGGCGCGATCACCTGGCCCCCGCCCGCCCCCAAGCTCTCCGCGGCGCCGGTCGCCGCGGCGCCCGCCGCAGCGGCGGTGGCGAAGCCGGCGGAGTCGAAGGGGCACGGCCACGGGGCGGCGGAGCCGGCCTCACCGGCGCGCACCGCGATCCTGTTCCTGGTCGCGGCCGCGCTCTTCTGGTTCATCGGCGCGAAGGCGCCCGCGGCCTTCCTGCCCCACTTCACGGTCTTCGTGCTGGCCTGCTTCGTGGGGTACATGGTGGTCTGGAACGTCACCCCCGCGCTGCACACGCCGCTCATGAGTGTCACGAACGCGATCTCCAGCATCATCGCGATCGGCGCCCTGGTGCAGATCGCCCCGCCGCTGATGAGCGGGGCGGAGGGCGGCGCGCGTCCGGCCACCTGGATTCTCGGGCTGGCGGTGGTGAGTCTCACGCTCGTATCGATCAACATGTTCGGCGGATTCGCCGTCACGCGCCGCATGTTGGAAATGTTCCGGAAATAGGGGGGCCTAGTGTCCGCGAGTCTCGCAACCGTCGCCTACATCGCCGCAACGATCCTGTTCATCCTCAGCCTGGGCGGGCTCTCCAATCCGGAATCTTCCCGCCGGGGGAACCTGTTCGGCATCATCGGCATGACCCTCGCGGTCCTGGCCACGATCTTCGGACCGCAGGTGACACCGGCCGGCTACGCATGGATCATCGGCGCGATGGCCGTCGGGGCGACGGTCGGGCTCTTCGCCGCGCGCATCGTGCGGATGACGCAGATGCCCGAGCTGGTCGCGCTGATGCACAGCCTGGTGGGTGTCGCGGCCGTGCTCGTGGGCTTCGCCAACTACATCGACCCCGCGGGCGCCGGGCGGTTCACGGGCGCGGACAAGACGATCCACGAGATCGAGATCTATCTCGGCGTCCTGATCGGGGCCGTGACCTTCTCAGGATCGCTGATCGCGTTCGGCAAGCTGGCCGGCAAGATCAGCGGCAAGCCGGTCATCCTGCCCGGTCGGCACCTCTTGAACCTCGCCGGTCTCCTGGCGGTGATCTGGTTCGGCGGCTCGTTCATCCGCGCGCATGACGTCGCGCAGGGCCTGACCCCGCTGTACGCGATGACCGCCATCGCGCTTCTCTTCGGCGTCCACATGGTGATGGCCATCGGCGGCGCCGACATGCCGGTGGTGGTGTCGATGCTCAACAGCTACTCCGGATGGGCGGCGGCGGCGACCGGCTTCATGCTGTCAAACGACCTCCTGATCGTGACCGGCGCCCTGGTGGGATCGAGCGGCGCCATCCTCTCCTACATCATGTGCCGCGCCATGAATCGCAAGTTCCTCTCCGTGATCGCGGGCGGCTTCGGAACCGAGGGCAGCGCCAAGCCCGCCGCCGGCGTGCAGCCGGCCGGCGAGGTGGTGCCGATCAACGCGGCCGATACGGCCGAGCTTCTGCGTGACGCCAAGAACGTCATCATCGTGCCGGGGTACGGCATGGCCGTGGCGCAGGCGCAGCACACGGTCTACGAGATCACCAAGTACCTGCGCGACAAGGGCGTCAACGTGCGCTTCGGCATCCACCCGGTCGCCGGCCGCATGCCCGGCCACATGAACGTGCTGCTGGCCGAGGCCAAGGTGCCCTACGACATCGTGCTGGAGATGGACGAGCTGAACGGGGACTTCGCCACGACCGACGTCGCCATGGTCATCGGCGCCAACGACATCGTGAACCCGGCGGCGGAGGACGATCCGACCAGCCCGATCGCCGGGATGCCGGTGCTCGAGGTCTGGAAGGCCAAGACCTCGATCGTCATGAAGCGCAGCATGGCGTCCGGCTACGCCGGCGTGGACAACCCGCTCTTCTACAAGGAAAACAACCGGATGCTGTTCGGGGACGCGAAGAAGATGCTGGATGAGGTGCTGGCCTCGCTGAAGAACTGAGCTCGAGGCGGAGCGGTCAGTCCAGCCGGAGCTGCGCGGTCTCGGCGCGCTCGGCGTCTTCCGCCCCGCCCGGAGCTTCCAGGTTGTGAACCCCCGCTCCGAGCAGCCGCACGGGGCGTCGGCCGGCTTCCGTCTTGTCCAGCAGCAGGACGGCGCGCCGGACGATTGCGTCGGGGTCGCTCGTGGCCGCCTCCGAATGGCTGCGGGTGATGGTCGTGAAATCGTCGTAGCGGACCTTGATCGTCACGGTCTTGGCCACGATCCCCTTCCGGCCCAACCACAGCGCGTTGTCGCGCGCCATTCCCGCGATCTCCTGGCGGATCCGCTCCAGGTCCAGCAGGTCCTCCGCATAGGTGCACTCGGAAGAAGACGACTTGGAGGCGCGGTTGGGCTCGACCGGGCGGTCGTCTTCGCCGCGAGCCAGCCGCTGCAGCCATTCCGCCATGCTCCCGACCGCCTCGCGCAGGACCGCGGCGTCGGCGCTCCGCACGTCCACGAGCCGCTCGATGCCTCGGGCCCGCAGCCGCTTCGCGGTCACGGGACCGACACCCCACAGCGCATCCACCGGAAGCTGATGGAGGAACGATTCGATCCGTTCCGGCGCGACCACGGTGAGACCGTCGGGCTTGCGCCACCCGGAGGCGATCTTGGCGAGGAACTTGTTCGGCGCCACGCCTGCGGACGCCGTGAGGCCGACCGTCTCGCGGATCAAGACCTTGAGCCGCCTCGCCACGTCGACGCCCAGCGGCTCGCCCCAGGCGTTCTCGGTCACGTCGAGGTAGGCCTCGTCGAGCGAGAGCGGCTCGACCAGGGGGGTGACCTCGCGGAGAAGGGCGAAGACCTGCTGCGAGACCGATCGATACTTGGAGAAATCGGGCGTCACGATCATCAGGCCGGGGCACAGGCGGACGGCCCGACTCATGGGCATGGCCGAATGGACGCCGTGCCGGCGTGCCTCGTAGCTCGCGGCGGCGACCACGCCGCGCGAATCGGGAGAGCCGCCGACGGCCACCGGCACGCCGCGAAGGTCCGGCCGGTCGCGCTGCTCGACGGACGCGTAGAACGCATCCATGTCGATGTGGACGATGCGTCGGATCAAGGGATTGGGCCCGGGCGCCTGCTGTCGAACCACCTGCCGCCGATTCTACTCCAACTGGAGCGTCATGAAGACGCTGTGCGGATCCTCCCGGTAGGGGGCGAAGGGAGGGCAGACGGTGAAGCCGAAGCGGGCGTAGAGCGCGCGCGCCGGCGCGAACCCCGCCATCGAGCCGGTCTCCAGGCTCACGCGCCGATAGGACCGCCTGCCGGCCTCGTCCAGGATGTGCGCCAGGAGCCGGGCGGCCACGCCCTTTCCTCGGTGCGCCTCGGCGGTGTGCATCGACTTGATCTCGCCATGGTCGGGAGCCAGCTCCTTGAGAGCGCCGCAGCCCGCCAGCGCACCGTCCGCCCAGACGCTCCAGAACGTGACCCCGGGCGAGCGCAAGCGGTCGAGGTCGAGCGCGTGAATGCTCTCGGGCGGCGAGTGCTTCGCCGCGTGGGCGAGGTGGGCCCGGAGCAGCGCGGCGATCTCGGGACCCCGCAGGTCGTCTTCGCGAATGAGGAAATTCATGGAGTGATCCCTTGTACCGGAAATCGGGTGCACTTGCCAGGGGCGCTCGCTAGACTCCCCCGCCAGCGCTGATTCGGGTCCAACCGGCACGCTTCGGAGGTGCGGCATCCAGTACACGACTCTAGGCCGAACCGGGCTCACCGTCTCCCGCCTCTGCCTCGGCTGCATGAGCTACGGCTCGCCGGAATGGCGCCCGTGGGTGCTCGACGAGGAGGCCGCCCGACCCTTCTTCCGGCGGGCCATCGACCTCGGGATCAACTTCTTCGACACGTCGGACATGTACTCGCTCGGGGTGAGCGAGGAGATCACTGGCCGCGCGCTGCGCGATTTCGGGCGGCTCGACGAGGTCGTGATCGCGACCAAGGTCTTCTACCCGTCGTCGCGGCCGGCCGCGTGGTGGAACCCCACCGTCGAGGGGGGCCCTCCGAACACCTGGGGCCTCGGGCGCAAGCACGTGGTGCAGGCGTGCGAGGCCAGCCTGCGCCGCCTGGGCGTGGACACGATCGATCTCTATCAGCTCCACCGGGTCGACCCCGCGACGCCGGTCGAGGAGACGCTCGAGGCGCTCGATCTGCTGGTGCGCCAGGGCAAGGTGCGCTACATCGGCTGCAGCTCGACCTGGGCCTGGAAGCTGATGAAGGCGCTCTCCTATTCCGACTCTCGCGGCCTTACGCGATTCGTCTCGATGCAGAACCACTACAACCTGATCTACCGCGAGGAGGAGCGGGAGATGCTTCCGCTCTGCGTCGACCAGGGACTGGGCGTCATCCCCTGGTCGCCGCTCGCCCGCGGGCTCCTCGCCCGCGAGCCCGGAGAGCCCACGCCCCGCGAGAGCGGCGACGCGGCCCTGGCCGGTCAGCTCTACGACCATGCCGGCGACGCCGACGTGGTCGAAGCCAACCGCCGGGTGGCGGCGGAGCGAGGCGTCACGCCGGCGGAGACGGCCCTGGCGTGGCTCCTCTCTCGACCCGGCGTGACCGCGCCCATCGTCGGAGCGACACGCATGGAGCACCTGGAAGCCGCCGTGCGCGCGCTCGACCTGGTCCTCGCGCCCGAGGAGATCGCCGCGCTCGAAGCCCCCTACCGCCCGCACGCGGTTCGCGGATGGATTCGGGCGTGATCCCCGATCCACAGCCGACGGGCGTTGAGATCCGGCCGGCGACCGCGTCCGACCGGGCTGCGCTCGGACGCTACGGGGC
>DASQJL010000015.1 GCA_035631035.1 Candidatus Binatia bacterium
GACTTCGGGAAGATGCTGGCGAATACCGCGATGGTGATCGACCGTGGCCGATGGGGTGTTCTCGAACGGCAGGGCCGCGAACGCTTCGTAGGCCGCGGCCGGGGTCAGCGTTCCGCGACGGACCTTCGCGAGAAGGCTACGTAGCCGAGAGGGATCCATTGCGCTCGTCCGCCTCCGCCAGGCCGGCGCCCGAGCGCCCGGGCTCGTCCTCTTCGCCGCCGTTCGCGTTTCCATGGCCATGACCGTTCCCGTCGCCGTCGCCGTGCCCGTTCCCACCGCCGCCGTTCGGCCCGCGATCGTGAGCCCGGGGATCGGTCTCCAGCTTCTCCAGATACGCGCGCAGGAGCGCCTCGGTCTCTTCCGGCGTCGCGGCGTGATTCGCCTCGCGGCAGAGGGTCGAGTTGTCGTAGAGGCCGCGCACGTACCAGGCCACGTGCTTGCGCATGAGGGTCGCCGCGTAGGGCCCCTTCCGGGCGGCCACGGCGTGGAGGTGCTCGATGGCGGTCTCGATCCGCTCCCGCGCGTCCGGCTCGGGGCCCGGGTCAGCGCCGTCCAACAGCCGCTGCGCGCGCCGGAAGAGCCAGGGGTTCCCGAAGCTCCCCCGCCCGACCATGACCGCGTCGCAGCCGGTCTCGGCGATCATCCGCTGCGCGTCCTCCGGCGTTTTCACGTCGCCGTTTCCGATCACGGGCAGGTCCGGCACCGCCTCCTTCACGTCGCGGATCACTTCCCAGTGCGCCTGCCCCGCGAACTTCTCGGTGCGGGAGCGCGCGTGCACCGTGATCCACTTCACGCCGGAGCGCTCGAGCACCCGCGCCACGTCGGGCGCGTTGGTCGAGTTCTTGTCCCACCCGATCCGGATCTTCGCCGTCACCGGGAGGTTCACGGCGTTCACCACCGCCGACGTGACCCGCTCGAGGCGGTCGAGATCGGTGAGCATGGCCGCGCCCGCCTCGCGGGCGATCACCTTGCGCACCGGGCAGCCGTAGTTCAGGTCCAGCACGTCGAAGCCCAGCGTCTCGACGATCCGCGCGGCGTCGGCCATGACGACCGGATCGGCGCCGCAGAGCTGCGCCCCGATCGGGCGCTCCTCGGCCTTGTACTCCAGCAGCTCATAGGTCTTCGGATTGTTGCGGACGAGTCCGTCCGACGAGGTCATCTCACAAAAGACCATCGCCGCTCCGTGCCTCTTGGCGAGGCGGCGGAACGGCGAGTCGGTCACGCCGCAGAGCGGCGACAGCAGTACGTTGCCTTCGATGCGGATCGGGCCGGCCTGCATCCGATCAGCGAACGGGCGTTTCCGGGTTCTTCACGCGGTTCTTGTGAATCTCGCTCGCGAGCGAGAGCAGCTTGGGCAGGGTCGGCGCCTTGTCGAACAGCGCGGCGGCCGAGCGCACCTGGTCGTCATCCTCGATCGCGACGTGATAGGCCTCCTCGTCGCTGGCGTAGCGGCGCGCCAGCTCGCGGCGGAGCCCCGTGTCCACGAACCGCTGTGCGGCCTGGAGCGAATCGGGATCGTAGTCGAATTTCTCGGTCTTCAAGAGCCCGAGGAAGTCCTCGCGCATCGCCGGCGTGATCGCGTACTTGGGCGGCGCCTGCTGGTGCTTGGCGGCGTAGTGGACCGCGTACTTGAAGAAGAGCTGCTTCGACTCGAGATCCTCGACCAGCCGCGGGTACTTCACCTCGTCCAGCTCGACGTCCGGCGTGATGCCGCCGCCGCCGAACACGGTGCGGCCCATCTCGGTGTGATACTCCGGCTTCGGCTTCTTCGCCCGCATCGAGTCGGGAAGCGCCGGCGTGTCGCTGTCGTCGTCGTCATCCGCGGCCAGGGCGCCGTCCTTGAGCTGCTCGTCCTTCTGGATGCAGCGGCCGCTGGGCGTGTAGTACTTCGCCGTCGTCAGCTTGAGCTTGGGGCCGGTCACGCTCCGCGTGAGCGGAATGACCGTCTGCACGAGACCCTTGCCGAACGAGGTCTGCCCGGCCACCAGCCCGAGATCCAGGTCCTGCACCGCACCCGAGACGATCTCCGACGCGCTCGCCGTGTACTGGTTCACGAGCACGACCAGCGGATAGCGGCTGTGCGGCTGGTCCGACGAGGAGAAGAAGTCCTTGTTCTGCGAGGGATCGCGCCCCCGGGTGTAGACGATCTTCTTCCCCCGCGGCGCGAACTCCTCGGAGACCTCGACGGCCTGGGAGAGGAGGCCACCCGGGTTGTAGCGGAGGTCCAGGATCAGCCCCTTGGGGTTTTCCTTCTCCACCTTGGCCAGGGCCGCGTCCATCTCCTCGCGGCTGCGCTCGGAGAAGTTGGAGAGGCGGATGTAGCCGACGCCGTTGGAGAGCATGCCGGCGTACGGGACGCTCTTGATGGTGATGATGTCGCGGACGATGGTGAAGTCGATCGGCTTGTCGCGCCCTTCGCGGTACATCGTGAGGACCACCGACGTTCCCTTGTCGCCGCGCATCTTCTTCATCGCGTCGTCGAGGGAAAGCCCTTCGGTCGAGGTGCCGTCGATCTTGATGATCCGGTCGCCGCCCTGGATGCCGGCACGCCAGGCCGGGGTGCCTTCGATGGGCGAGATCACCGTGACCCAGCCGTCGCGGATCCCGATCGAGATCCCGATCCCGCCGAACGCGCCGTGCGTGGTGGTCTCGAGGCGCTGGGCCTCTTCCTTGTCCAGGTACTGCGAGTAGGGGTCGAGCGTGCGGAGCATCCCGCGAATGGCCGCGTCCATCAGCTTGTCGCTGGTGACCGGCTCCACGTAGTGATCCCGGACCTTCGTGAGGACCTGGATGAACCGCTCGATGTTGGAATAGGTGTTGTCCTGCGTCTCCTGGACCCGCCCCACAGCCCAGGTGCCGGCGATGAGCGCCGTGACGATGACAACGACCGCGAAGATTTGCCTGCGATTCATTTGGGGTTCCTCGGGTTCGGCCACCCGCCTGGCGGGAGGGCCCGGCTGCGGATCAGGGACCACGCGTCCTCTCGGATTAGACGCGCCACGTCGGCTATCGACTCATTACCCCGCAGTAGCAGGAAACGCTCCGGTTCCCTTGCCGCGAGCTCCAAATACCGCCGACGCACCGCATCGAAGAATTCGGCGCCGGAGCGCTCGATGCGATCCTTGCCTGCCGCCCCGCTCCTCCTCTGGGCCCGTTCGGCGCCGAGCGGCACCTCGAGGTCGAGGAGATACGTCCGATCCGGTTGGATCCCTCCGGTGGAGAGATCGTTCAAACGCCGGATCAGATCGTCGGGGACGGAACGCCCCCCTCCCTGGTATGCCAGGGTTGCGTCAGTAAAACGGTCACATATAACAACTTGGCCGGCTTCCAGCGCCGGCCTGACAGACTGCGCGACGTGCTCCGATCGCGCTGCCATAAAGAGTAGCACTTCCGTGATCGGCTGGATAGACCCCGAGTCGGGGTTGAGGAGCACCTTGCGGATGGTTTCGGCGACCGGAACGCCGCCGGGCTCCCGGGTGAGGAGCACGGGAACGCCGGCCGATTCGAGGTCCTTCGCGAGGGCCGCGGCCTGGGTGGACTTCCCCGAGCCCTCGATCCCCTCCAGCGTGAGGAGGAGTCCCCGCATCGGCCGGCGCGAAATCCCGGCTCTACGCGCTCCGGCGCGCGGCGCGCTTCAGCTTGCCGCGGGGCGCGCGAACCGGCTTGGCGGCCTCCGCGCGCTTCGCCCGCGCCTGCTTCTGGCCGTACTTGGCGATGAAGTCCTCGACCATCTGGCGCGCCTGGTCGTCCGGGAACTGCACCGGAGGGGACTTCTTGAAGTAAGCACTGGGCTCGATCAGGGCGCCCGAGAGCCCGTTGTCCAGGGCCAGCTTGGCGCACCGAACCGCGTCGATCACGACGCCCGCGGAGTTGGGCGAGTCCCACACCTCGAGCTTCATCTCGAGATTCAGCGGCACGTCCCCGAACGTGCGCCCCTCCATCCGGATGTAGGCCCACTTCCGGTCGTCCAGCCACTCGACGTAGTCGCTGGGACCGATGTGGATGTTCTTCGCGCCCAAGTCGTAATCGAGCATGGAGGAGACGGCGTTGGTCTTGGAGATCTTCTTCGACTCCAGCCGCGAGCGCTCCAGCATGTTCAGGAAGTCGGTGTTGCCGCCCACATTGAGCTGGCTGGTGCGCTCCAGCCGGACGCCGCGCTCGCGGAAGAGCCGCGTGAGGACCCGGTGGGTGATGGTGGCGCCGACCTGCGACTTGATGTCGTCGCCGATCACCGGGAGCTTCTTCTGCTCGAAGCGCCGCTGCCAGTACTTCTCCCGCGCGATGAAGACCGGGATACAGTTCACGAACGCGCAGCCCGCCTCGAGGACCTGCTCCACATACCACTTCGTCGCCTCTTCGCTCCCCACGGGGAGGTAGTTCACGACGACGTCGGTCTTGGTTTCCTTGAGGAGGCGCACGATGTCGGCCGTGGAGCCCGGCGCCTTCTGGATGATCTTGGAGAGGTACTGCCCCAGCCCGTCGTGCGTCATGCCGCGCGCCACGGGGACGCCGCTGCGCGGGACGTCGTCGAACTTGTAGGTGTTGTTCGGCCACGTGTAGATCGCTTCCGAGAGGTCGCGGCCGACCTTGTTCTTGTCGATGTCGATCGCCGCGCTGAACTCGATGTCGCGGACGTGGTACCCGCCCAGGTTCACGTGCATGAGGCCCGGGACGAAGTCGGTGTCCTTGGCGTTCCGGTAGTAGTGCACGCCCTGGACGAGCGACGAGGCGCAGTTGCCGACGCCGATGATGCCGACGCGAATCTTACCCATGGTTTGTCTGCCTCCGGTAACCGGGATCAGGCCGGACCCGAACGTGTCAATCGGCGCACATGATACACGCGCTGCAGGACGGTGACGAGGGTCAAAAGGAAGAGGAGACCGAGCACGCCGGGCATGAAGCGGTGGCCCAGGAGCGCGCCCGCCATGAGGGCCAGGAGCCGCTCCGGGCGCTCCATGATGCCGACCCTGCACTCCAGCCCCAGCCCCTCGGCGCGCGCCCGCGTGTAGGAGACGAGCAGCGAGAGGACGAGCGTGGCCAGCGCGAGCACGGCGAGGGTCTGCGCGTCGGGATCGCCGAACGAGCCCTCCACCCCGCTCGAGCGGAACCAGACCGCTCCGCCCGAAGCGCGCGTGAAGTAGTAGGTCGCCAGTCCGCCGAAGAGCGCCCCCTCGCCCAGGCGGTCGAGCGTGGAATCGAGAAAGGCGCCGAACGGGCTCGTCGCGCCGCGCAGCCTCGCGACGTCGCCGTCCAGCATGTCGCAGAGGCCCGTGATCGCGAGCACGAAGGCCGCGGCGAGAAACGAACCGCGCGCCAAGAGGAGTGCGGCGAGCAGCGAGAAAGCGAGCCCGGCCACTGTGATCGCGTCGGGAGTGACACCGCGGCCGGCCAGCCAGCGGGCGATCGGATGGAACCAGGACCGGCTCGTGGTCTTCCAGGTATCGTTCACGCGCGCTCCTCCTCGTCCTCCCCGCGATCCCGCGGCGCCCCTCCCACCACCAGCACGAACTCGCCGCGCGGCGGTGAGGACTCCACCCATGCCAAGAGCTCGCGCAGCGTGCCGCGGCGCGTCTCCTCGAACTTCTTCGTCAGCTCGCGCGAGACCGACGCTGGCCGGTCGCCCCAGGCCGCCGCGAGATCGGCGAGCGCGGCGCGCAGGCGATACGGCGACTCGAAGAAAATGAGGGTCCGCGGGTCGTCGCGCAACTCCTCGATCCGGGCCCTGCGCTTCCCCGGCTTGCGCGGCAGGAAGCCCTCGAACGCGAAGCGGTCGGTCGGAAGCCCCGACACCTCGAGCGCGCAGACCGCGCTGGAGGGGCCGGGGATGGGAACCACCTCGAGGCCCGCGGCCGCCGCGGCGCGCACCAGGGTGAAGGCCGGATCGGAGATCCCCGGCGAGCCCGCGTCGGAGACGATCGCGACCGAGGCGCCCTCCTGGAGCCGGGCGATCAGCTCGGGCGTGCGCCCGTCCTTGTTGTGGTCGTGATAGGAGAGCATCGACGTCCGGATGCCGAAGCGGTCGAGGAGCCCCTTCGTGTGGCGCGTGTCCTCGGCGGCGATGACGTCCACGGCGCCGAGCAGGCGCTGCGCGCGCGGCGAGAGGTCCTCGACGTTTCCGATCGGCGTCCCGACCAGGTAGAGCGTGCCCGGCGAGGGCTCGGCGCCGGGGCTCATCGCCGTGCCTCCGGCGTCGCCGCGACGGGGGCCCGCCGCCTCATCGGGCGAGCGCCGCGCCCGCCGCGCTCCGCATCGCCGCGATCGCCCGCTCGAGCGCCGCGTCGTCCACGTCCAGGTGGGTGACCGCGCGGAAACAGCCCGGACCGCCGAAGTCGAGCACCTTCACCCCTTCGGCTTCCAGCCGCTCCATGAAGCGGGGAAGCAGCGCCTCGCCGCCTTCTACCTCCGCGATGACGATGTTCGTCTCGACGCGCTCCGGATCGATACGGAGCCCCGGAATCTCCGCGATCGCCAGCGCGAGCCGGCGGGCCCGCGCGTGGTCTTCGGGCAGCCGGTCGCGATGGTGCCGGAGCGCATGGAGCGCGCCCGCGGCCACGATGCCGACCTGGCGCATCGCGCCGCCGAAGAGGGCGCGCATCCGGCGCGCCTCGGCAATCTGCGCGGCGCTCCCCGACACGGCGGAGCCCATCGGGGCGCCGAGCGCCTTGGAGAAGCAGGTCATCACGGTGTCGGCGCACGCGGCGTACTCGGCGGGATCGATCCCGGTGGCGGCCGACGCGTTCCAGAGCCGCGCCCCGTCCAGGTGCACGGGAAGGCCTCCGGCGCGCGCCGCCTGGCGGACGCCCTGAAGGCGGGCGAGCGGATAGATCGCGCCGGAGCCCCAGTTCTGGGTCTGCTCGACGGAGACGAGGCCGATCGGCTCGGGACCGGCCGGCGGGCGGGCGACCTGTTCCGGCGCGATGCGGCCGCGGTCGCCGTGAAGGAAGCGGAAGCGGCGGCCGAGGAGCTCGGTGATGGCCTCCCCCTCGTGGTAGACGAGATGGCTGTCGCGCTCGAGGAGGATGGCGTCGCCCCGCCGCGTGGAGGTGGCGACGGCGATCTCGTTCCCCATGCAGCCGGTCGGAACGAAGACGGCGGCCTCCTTCCCAAGGAGCGCCGCGACCTCCTCTTCCAGCCGCCGCACGGTCGGATCGTCGTCGAAAACGTCGTCCCCCACCTCCGCCTCGGCCATGGCGCGGCGCATCGCATAGGTCGGACGCGTGACGGTGTCGCTCCGCAGGTCGACGTAAGACGTTGTCAGATCGTCCTCGATTGGTTGAATCGGGGTGGGGCCGCTGCTAGTCTCAAGGACACGAGCGCGAAACCTTTACAGGATGGCTCAGTATAGGGGAGAGGGGTTCGCGCCCCAACCACACCGTTCCGAGGAGGAAATCGATGTTCCTTCCGTTCTGGGATCCGACGATGATTCTGCTGATCCCGGCGATGATCCTGGCCTTCTACGCGCAGTGGAAGGTGCAGTCGACGTACCGAAAGTTCAGCGAGATCGCTTCCGCCAGCGGCCGGAGCGGCCGCGAGATCGCGGAGCTGATCCTTCGTCAGAACGGGATCTCGGACGTCGAAGTCGAGGAGGGCAGCGGCTTTCTCTCGGACCACTACGATCCGCTGAGCAAGCGGGTGCGCCTCTCGCCGCACAACTATTCCGAGCCCTCCATCTCGGCGCTCGCGGTCTCGGCGCACGAGGTGGGGCACGCCATCCAGCACGCGCAGGGCTATATGCCGCTCAAGTTTCGGACGGCCATCTTCCCGCTCGCGAACATCGGCACCAGCCTCTCCTGGATCTTCATCATCGCCGGGCTCCTCTTCGCGCCGGGCTTCCAGGTGGCCGGCGTCAGCCTCCTGGACGTGGGCATCCTGCTCTTCTCCTTCGCCGTGGTCTTCCAGCTCGTGACGCTGCCCGTCGAATTCGACGCGAGCAGCCGGGCGCTGGTCCAGCTGAACCGGCTGGGCCTGGTGTCTCCCGCGGAGCAGGACGGCGCCAAGCGGGTATTGAGCGCGGCGGCTCTGACCTACGTGGCCGCGGCGGCCTCGGCCGTCCTCCAGCTCGTGCGTCTCCTGATCCTGCGCGACCGGCGGAACTGACCCGCGCGACTTCCGGCCGGCGCTCCGGCGCCAACGTCAAACGGGACGCGGCGGTTCGCTCGCGTCCCGTTTCGTTTTCACGTACGTACGTTCCCGCGGTCCCGGCGCGGCCTAGCCGGGCCGACGCTAGATCTGGGCGACGATGTCCTTCAACTCCTTCGATACCTTGAAGACAGGCACGCGCCGGGGAGGAACGGGCACCGACTCCCCGGTCCGGGGATTTCGCGCCAGACGCGATTTCCGATCCTTCACCTTGAAGGTCCCGAATCCGCGGATCTCGATGTGCTTTCCCGAAGCGAGAGCGCGCGAAACGGCCTCGAGGAACTCGTCGACCGTGTCCGCCACGTCTTTCTTCGTGAGACCGGTACGCTCGGAGATCTCGTCTACGATATCTGCCTTGGTCATCAGCCCCTCCCTAAACCCGGGCCAGTCACGGACCTACGCCGCCCGTACGCGCTGCGGACTATAGACCGGGGGGAAAACGTGTCAAGGCTTTTTCCCGCTGGGGTTTCCGGGGCTCTTCGTCGAATGCAACGCGCGCCAGTGCAGTCGTCCGCGCGCGGGCCCGCGCGGCGGGCGAGCTCCCGACCGTGCGAATCGCACAGAGGCATGCTCTTGAGAGACAGCCATTTAGAGCCGAGCTGGGAAGGCCGATGGAGAGCGCGACTGGCACAGCGGTTGCCTAATTCAAAGATCCGTAACGAATTCGGGAGCCAGGCAGCGCCGGTCATTGATTCCGCGTCCCCGGCCCAGCACCGACCGTGCGCTGCCTCTATGGCTCCCGTTTCGTTGTTCCGTCCGTGACTCGCGCGCGCCCGCGCCGTCGGGTTCTCCTCTTCTTCATCGATGGGATCGGGGTCGGCTCGAGCGACGCCTCGATCAACCCCCTCGTCTCGCTCGACCGTCCCGTGCTCCGCCTGACCGAACGTGAAACGCCGCGTTCCGCGGCCGCGGGCGCTCCCGCCAGCGCCCGGGGCGTGGACGCCTCGCTGGGCATCCCCGGGCTCCCCCAGAGCGCGACGGGGCAGACCACGATCCTCACCGGCGTGAACGCGCCCGCGGCGATGGGACGGCACGTCTCGGGCTTACCCGGACCGACCCTCCGGCGGATCCTGGCCGAGAGCTCCCTTCTGAAAGAGCTGGCCGAGCGTGGACTCGACGCCACGTTCCTGAACGCGTTCGGGCCGCGCTTCTTCGAGGCCGAGCCGCGGCATCGCCGCCTCTCGGCGACCACGCTGGCGACCCTGGCCGCGGGCGTGAAGCTGAGGACCTGGGAGGATCTGACGGAGGGGCGCGCGGTCGTGCACGACCTCACCCACTGGCGCATGCGCGACTACGGCTTCGATCTCCCGCGCCGCGAGCCGGAGGAGGCGGGCGCGATCATCGCGCGCGAGGCGATGCGGGCCGACTTCTCGCTGTTCGAATACTTCGAGACCGACCGCGCCGCGCACGCGATGGACCGCGCGGCCGCCGACCGCTGCCTGGACGACCTGAGCGCCGCGCTCGAGACGGTGCTGAGCCAGGCCGATCTTCGCGAGCTTCTCGTGCTCGTCGTGAGCGACCACGGAAATCTGGAAGACTTGCGGGTGAAGACGCACACGAAGAATCCGGCCTTCTTCGCGGCGTGGGGGGCATGGGACGGCCTCCCGGAGCCGCGAAGCCTGCTCGATATCGCTCCGCTGGTCCGGGAGGCCCTGGGCGCTACTGCAGGCGCTTGATGATGTGGTAGCCGAAGGGGCTCGCCGTCTGATCGTAATCGGCGATCCCGATCTCGCCCACCTGCAGCTTGAATCCCACGTTGCCGAAGGCGGGCACCATCGAGTCGCGGGAATACTCCCCCTGCGCCGGCGGCACGCCGGTTCCGCTCATCTTGTAGATCCCCGGAGGGGAATCGTCCGTGTACTTCTCCACGAGCGCATCGTAGTCCTCGCCCTTCTTCGCGCGCTCGAGGATCTCGTAGGCCAGCTTCTTCGCCTCGTCGCGGCTCCGGGTGATGTTCTTCCCCGGGACCGATCCCGAGAAACCGATCAGGATGTGCTGCACGGTGATGTGCGCCGGCGCGGGCATCGTCGTACCGCTCGGCGTCGGGGTCGGGGCCGCAGCCATGGGAGTCTCCTTCGCGGGCGGGGCGGTCGAGTCGCTGCTCACCGTCGCCGCCGAGTGCTCGGTCTTGGCGCAGCCGAGCGCCGGGATGAGAAGCAGGGCGGCCAGGACGGCGGCGCGCGGCGGTGACGTGTGCGGATGGTGAGTCATTCCTGTGCCTCCGAAACGGGAACGCGAGCGGACGCGCCGCTCAGAAGATGAGAACCGCCGACGCCAGGACCGTCGTGAACCCCTTGGCGGAGATGACGGCGGACTGGGTCACGTTGAACGTGCGGACGATCTCGCCCGAGATCTTGAAGACCTGCTCCTTCTCGTCCCAGTTGGCGTTCTCGTCGAACTCGACGCCGAGGGTCGACGCGAGCATGGACGCCGCCATGTCCTCGGCGAAGTCGCCCGCCACCTCGTCGGTCTGCCCGTACGCGTGGTGCTCGCTCAGGTAGCCGTAGCGGTTCTTGTCGGCGGGCAGCGCGCAGCCGATCGAGGCCGCGATGAGGCGGCGCATCTCGTTCGACGCGATCCGCGCCATGACGCAGAAGGCGATGCTCCCCGGGGCGATCAGCTTGAACCCCTCGTCCTTGGGGATGATCTTGCAGTTCGGCGGAAAGATGCTCGAGACGTGGACCAGGTTCAGCTTCTCGATCCCGGCGTCTTTCAGCGCCAGCTCGAACGACCGGAGCTCGTCGCGATGGCTCCCGACGCCCTTCGTGAAGAAGATCTTCGTCGGGACGAGCGACAGGCCCGCCAGGGGGGCGCGCCGCTCGACTTCGGGGAATCCTCCCGGTCCGCCGGTTTCGACGGCCGAGGCGCCCGGCGGATTGGGATCGGTGGTTCGCTTCATCGTGATGCGGTCTCCTTGGTGATCGTGCCCGGGCTTCGCGCTCAGGAGCCGCCGGGAGTTCCGGGCGGCGCCTCGTCGGCGGCGGTCTTCGCGAAGCGGACGGTCACGAGGCAGCGGCGCGGCTCGACCGAGAGCCGCAGCGGGCCAGGATCGATCTCGACCTGGCGCTGGATTTTCTCGCGTTCTCCCGTGATGTCAATTGGAAGCGTGCTGAGGGAGTCGAGCGGCCCCACGACCGACCGGGGCCCCCGGACCTCCACCGACTCCGGAACGGCGACGGCGGGCCCCGAGAGCTCGTACCCCGCGGCCGGCGCGCCGGTCAGGCGCAGCGCCACCCGGACGCGCTTCTGGCGCTTCGGCTCGATGACCAGGTCCACGGCCCGCGGCTCCTCCACCTCGGTCACGGCGACGAGCTTGGAGAGCTCGGGCGGGAGCGCTTTCCCCGCCACGTCGTCGGCGGTGATCGTCGAGCGGAACGGCCCCGGCGCGGCGTGCGCCAGGTCCACGGGCAGGTAGGGGCTGGTGAGCCCCAGGCGGATCAGATCCTTCCACTTCCCCCGGATCTTCACGCCGACCCGCTCGGGCGGATGCCCGCTCACGGCGAGCGAGTCGGGAAGGCCGGTCAGCGTGAGCGGGATCTGGAGGATCGACTCGCGCTGCTGCTCGGTCACGACGTGCGCGTAGAGCAGGAGCGCCAGCACCAGCGACGCCAGCTTCAGCCCGAGATTCCCGAAGAGGATTTCGCGGATGCGGGCCGCCATCGGCCGCTAGAAGCCCGAGGCCCCGGGCGTCCCCAGCTCCACCCAGTATTTGGTCCCGCGCGGGTCCACCTGGTCCACGCTCCGGCCGCTGACGACCGAGAACTTGAGCCCCGCGTTGGCGGGCACGTCGGGAAAGTAGATCCATCCTTCGTCGGGACCGTCCAGCCAGAGGAGGCGCGTGCCGCTGAAGCGGATGTCGCCGCCGTCGGGAACGGTGCGCACGGCCTTCTCGCGCGTTCCCGGGAAGAGCCAGAGGAGCGGTCCCCCTTCGAGGTAATAGAAGTACTGGAGCGAGTCCACGGTCCCCTCGTGGCGCTCGATCGGCAGGATCGCGATGAAATCCCCGCCCCGCCGAAGGAGGAGCACGTTGCCCGCGACGAGATGAAGGCGGATGTTGTGGACCTTGCCGGGGCGGCCGGGGATCGAATCGGGCACTTCCTCCAGCAGGTGCACCAGCCGGACCGACGCGCTTCCGACGGCCGCGCGCGCGGGCGCCGCGGCGGACGCGAGGGCGGCGGCGATCGCGACCGAGAGGAATGCGGCGGCGGCGATGCGGCGGAAGGGCATGGCCTTCGAGTCTCACACGCGCGTTCCGGACCGGTCAACGGAAACTGCCTCGCGGCGCGGCTTTCCTTGACGCGCGCGGGCGCTTCCCCGCACGCTTGCGGCGTGCTCCACCGCCTCCCCGTGAAGGGCCCCCTCGACCTCGCGCTCACCTTCGCCTGCGGGCAGGCGTTCCGCTGGCGCCTGGAGGACGGGACGTGGTCCGGCGTCGTCGCGGGCGCCGAGGCTCGCATTACATGGGAAGAGCCCGGCTCGGCGCTCCGGATCGACACGCGCGGCGCCGATCCCGGCGCGGCGGCGTGGGTGCGCTATCTCCGGCTCGACGAAGATCCCCGCGTCCACCTCGAGGGTGCCGAGCCGCTCCGCGCCCTGCCCGGATTCGAGCCGCTCCTCGGCCTCCGGCTCCTTCGCCAGGAGCCGTGGGAGGCGCTGGCCTCCTTCATCGGCTCCGCGGCCGCCAACATCCCGAAGATCACGGCCGGCGTCGAGGGGCTGGCCGCGCGCTTCGGCCCGCCGATCGCGGGCAGCGACAGGCGCGCCTTTCCGCCCGCCGCCGCCATCGCGCGCCGCCGCGAGCGCGACCTTCGCGCCGTCGGGCTCGGCTTCCGCGCCCCCTACCTCCTCCAGACGGCGCGGCGTCTGGACAGTGCGCCGCTCGACTGGGACGCGCTCCGCGAAGGGCCGATCGAGGAGGCGCGCGCGCGGCTGATCGAGCTGCCCGGAGTCGGCGCCAAGATCGCCGACTGCGTGCTCCTCTTCGGCCTCGGGAGGCTGGACGCGTATCCGGTCGACCGCTGGATCCGGCGTGCGACGCTGGAGCTGGCGGGCCGGACCCGCGCGAACGACCGCGAGCTGGAGGCGTGGGCGCGGCGGCTGGGCCCGGGCCGGGGCTACCTGCAGCAGATCCTCTTCCACCTGCGGCGGACCGGAGGGCCGTTTCCGCCGCTCGATCCGTGAGCCGGGACGCGGTCGCCCTCTTCGCGAAGGCGCCCCGCCCCGGGTCGGTCAAGACGCGGCTCTCGCCGCCCCTTTCGCCCGACGAAGCCGCAGCGGTCGCGCGCGCCTGCCTCGAAGCGACCCTGCGCCGCTTTCCCGCCGCCGTCCCGGCCTCGTGGACGCTCTTCCTCGACGGCGCGCTCGAGCCCTGGCTGGCGCGGCTCGCGGCCGATCGCGGGGTCGCCGTCGCGTCCCAGGGCGGCGGCGACCTGGGGGCGCGCCTCGCCCGCGCGTTCCGGGCCCTCCATGACGGCGGCGCGCGGCGCGCCGTGGCGATCGGCGCGGACAGCCCCACCCTGGACCCGGCCCGGATCGGCGAGGGGCTCGCGCGTCTCGATGGCGCGGACGCGGTGCTCGGGCCCGCGCGCGACGGCGGCTACTACCTGATCGGGATCCGGCCGGGGCGCGAGGCGCTATTCGAAGGAATCCCCTGGAGCACGCCGGGCGTGGCGGAGGCGACGAGGCGGCGCGCGGCGGCATCGGGCTGGACGATGGCGGAGCTGCCGGAGTGGTACGACGTGGACGATGCCGGGGATCTGCTGCGCGCGGCGGAGGACGCCGCGGAATGTCCCGAGCTGGCGCGGGTCGTCGCCGCGCTTTGGGTCCGGCTGCGAGCCTAGGGGCTCTGCTTCAGCTGGTTCAGCTCGTCCCGGATCGCCGCGGAGTGCGTTCCGCTGGGCTCGAGCTGGAGGTAGCGCTCCCAGGCCTTGATGGCGCCCGGCTTGTCCCCGGTCGCGGCGCTCACGACGCCGAGATTGAGCCAGGCGTTCCGATGATCGGGATGCTCCTTCGTGACGCGAAGCATCTCCTCCTTCGCCTTCGCGTCCTGTCCCATGCTGTGGTAGGCGATCGCGCGATCCACGCGCACGTCGGCGTTCTTGGGATCCTTCTCGAGGGCCGTCGTGTAGTGCCCGATCGCCCGGTCCCACTGCTGGGAATCGAACTCGAGATTGCCGAGGCCGATGTTCGCCTGGAGATCCTTCGGGTCCATCATGAGCGCGGAGTTGTACTTCTGCACCGCGGCCGCGATGTCGGGAGGCATCTGTCCGCCGGCCATGCCGGCGCCCATTCCGCCCGGCGCGGCACCCATCCCCGTTCCGCCCGGCGGGCCGCCCATGCCGCCGCCTTCACCGCCGCCGGCGCCGGCCATCACGTCCGCCGGACCCTTGGGCGCGCCGCCGCTCGCTCCCGTCCCGACGCCGGAGCGGAGCGCATAGCCCACGGCGCCGCCGACGACGAGACCGACCACGAGATAGACCCAGGGAGAGCTCGCCGCGCGCGCGGGAGCGCGCCGCGGACCCGCGGCGACGTTCAGCCGCTTGCCCGGCGCGGGCGCCGAGGCGGAGCCCGAGGGATGCGGCACGAGGTAGGCCCCGCACGCGTCGCAGCGCGTGAATCCCTCGGGGAGCCTCTCGCCGCAGCGCGGGCAGGTGACCAGGTTGGCGTCCATGCGAGCCGCCATTCTAGCCGCACCGGGGTCCGGATACAACGCGCGATCCGGATCCGCCCCGCCGCCGCGGCATCGGGGCTTGTCGCTGGCCCGGCGCCGCGGCTATGCTCCCGCCATCGTACCGACCACGCCGACAACCGCACGACCGACGGTCCTCCAAGTCTACGGCGTCACCGCGCTCATCTGGGACGGGCAGACGATCCGCGAGGCGACCCTGGCCACCCGCCTCAAGGCCGACGCGGACCCCTCCCTCTCGAGCTCGCTTGCCGTGGGGGACGAGGTCGCGCTGGAGGAGGGATCGCCGCCCCGCATCGTGTCGGTGGCGCCGCGGCGCACGCGCCTCGAGCGCGCGGCGACCGGCTCGCGAGGCCGGGAGCTGACGCAGGTGATCGCGGCGAACGCCGATCAGACGGTGATCGTCTCGTCGTTCGACGATCCCCCGTTCCGGCCCGGCCTGATCGACCGATGGACGCTGCTCGCGCTGCGCGGCGGCATGGAGCCGGTGCTCTGCCTCAACAAGGTGGACCTGGCCTCGACCGAGGCCGCGCGCCGCGTCGTGCTCGAGGCGAACATCCCGCTCGAGACGATCTACGTGAGCGCGAAGACCGACGAGGGGCTGGAGACGCTCCGCGCCCAGCTGGCGGGCCGGTCCACGGTGTTCGTGGGGCACTCGGGCGTGGGCAAGTCGTCCCTCCTGCGCCGGCTGATTCCCGACGCCGAAGCGGCCACCGGCGAGCTCAGCGAGCGCACGAGGAAGGGGAAGCACACCACGACCAGCTCGCGCCTCTACCCGCTGCCCGAGGGGGGCCTCCTGATCGACACGCCGGGCGTCCGGAGCGTCGTCCTCGGCCGCACCTCGGCGGACGAGGTGGCCGGCGTCTTCGGCGAGATCGCGCACGCGCCTCCCTGCCGCTTCCGTCCCTGCACGCACCGGACGGAGCCGGGGTGCGCCGTTCTGGCCGGCCTCCAGTCGGGCGCGGTTCCCCGCGCGGTGTACCAGCGCTACCGGAAGCTCCTCGAAGAGGTGGAGCTTCCATGACGGGCGGCGGCATGGCCGGTCCCTCTTTGGCCGCGGCCCGAATCGGCCCCGAGGAGGTCGTGGAGCGCCTCGGCGAGCTGATGATCGTCGGGGTCCCCGGGACGGCGATGACGCCGGAGGTCGAGGCGCGCCTGCGCGCGATCGCCCCGTCCGGCGTGATCTTCTTCGCGAGCAACTTCGCCGACGCGGGCGGTGCGGCGCGCTACGCTCGCGCCGCGCACGCGGTGGTGGGCACGCCCGATCTCCCCGCCCTCGTCGCGGCCGACGAGGAGGGGGGCATGGTCAGCCAGCTCTCGGGCTTCTGGGAGGTGCCCCCCTCGGCGCGCGCGGTCGCCTCCTCGGGCGGGCCGCCCCTGGTGAAGGATCTCGCGGCGCGCACCGCGCGCCGGTTGCTGGCCCTGGGCGTGAACCTCGACTTCGCGCCGGTCGTGGACATCCACTCCAATGCCCAAAATCCGGTGATCGGCGTGCGATCGTTCGGGACGGCGCCCTCGCAGGTCACCGCCTGCGGGCGGGCGGCGATCGAGGGCTTCCTCTCGGCGGGCGTGATCCCGGTCGCCAAGCACTTTCCCGGGCACGGCGACACCTCGCTCGACTCCCACGTGGCGCTGCCGCGGCTGGCCTTGACGATGGAGCAGCTATCCCTCCGGGAGCTCCGACCCTTCGAGGGCGCGATCCAGGCCGGCGTGCCGATGGTCATGACCGCCCATCTCCTGGTGCCGGCGCTCGACGCCGATCCCGCGCGCACGGCCACGCTCTCGCACGCGGTGGTGACGGGGCTGCTTCGCGAGAAGCTCCGGTTCGCCGGGGTGGTCGTGACCGACGCCCTCGAGATGCACGGCGCCACGGCGCTGGGCGCGCATGGAGAGGTCGCGGTGCGCGCGATCGAGGCGGGGGTGGACCTGCTCCTCTATTCCAAGCTGGAGCCGGGCCCTGAAGAGGCGATGGCCGCGCTGCGCGCGGCGCTGGAGTCGGGGCGTCTTCTTCCCGATCGGATCGCCGCCTCGATCGCACGGATCCGCGCGCTCCGCGCGGGAAGCGCCGCGCGCCCGCCGGAGTTCTCGACGGCGCTGGAGCGGGAGGCGCGGGACCTGATTCCGGCGGCGGAGCTGGAGCGGATCGCCGAGGGGGCGGCGCGGGTGCTGAAGCAGGGCGCGGGAGGGATCCCGCTGCGGCAGCCGGTGGACGTGCTCGAGGTGAATCGGCCCGAGAGCCGCGCCGGGATGGCCGATCTCCTGCGGGCCCACGGCCACACCGCCCACGAGCATGGTCCCGTGATGGAGACCTGGCCCCGCCGGATCGAGGGGAGCGCGCTGCTGACGGTGGCCGCGCGGTCGAACGTGTCGCCCGAGCAGGAGGCGACCGCCCGCGCCTGGCTCCGGCGCTTTCCCGAGACGGTGACGGTCGCGTCGCTCAACCCGCACGTCACCGACGAGTGGCCCGAGGTGCGGACGCTGCTCGCCACGTTCGACAACACCCCGGCGAGCCGCCGCGCGCTCGCCAAGCGCCTCGCGGGCTGAGCGGCCCGTTCCGCTACTTCGCCAGGGCGAGCGCCTCCTCGAAGGTCCCGCCAAAGAACGCCACGTTGGAGAACGCCTCGCGCGCGATGTGCTCCGCCACGTAGCGCGCTTCGGCGGCGCCTCCGGCGATCACGATCACCCGCGTGTTGTGGTCCTCCATGGGCAGGCGCCCGTCGTTCTTCGCGTCCTTCAGCGCCCCGACGTCCTTGCCGTCGAGCACGCCCGAGCGCGGAATGTTCCGGGCGCCGGGCAGCGACCCGCCCGCGAACGCCCCGGCTTCCCGCGCGTCGATGACGTACGCGGTGCGGTCCTCCGCGAGAACGCGGCGCAGGCCCTCGGGTTCGATCTGCGCCGGCTCGCCGAGGGCGCGCCAGACCGGCATGCCGAGCTGATAGCGGCGCACGTTCGAGTAGCCGGCCGCCCGGAGCTCCGCCGCGAGCCGCCGGCTCTTCCCGCAGAACGGACCGTTGCAGTACAGGATGATCGCTCTCGACTTGTCGCCCGCGAGCGCGCGACCGATCTCCGCGACGTCGGAGACGTACGCGGACATCGGCACGCCGGGCCGGGCCGCGACGTTCCGCGCGCCGGGAATGTGCCCCATCGCGAACTCCATGGCCGGCCGCGCGTCGAAGACGACGGCGCTGCCGGCGGCGAGGACGCTCTTCATCTCGACGGTGGAGATCTCGGAGGCGGAGGGATCGCCGTCGCCCGCGACGGCTTGAAAGAGCGTGGGGGAAGGCGGCTGGGGCGACGCCACGGCCGCCGTCAGGAGGGCAATCGCCGTGGCGACGATCGAGAGGGAGATCCGGATCCATGGACGATGGCGGTTCGGCGCCATTGAACCCTCCGGGGCGATGGGGGACTACTCCGGCAGCGCCTCCAGGAGCTGCCGCAAGGCGCCCGGGTCGGCGGGCTTCACGAGGTGCCGGGCGAAACCCGCCGAGCGGGAGCGCAGGCGATCCTCCTCCTGGCCGTAACCGGTCATCGCGATGAGGACCGTGCTTCGCAGCCCGGGCAGCTCGTGCATCCGTCGCGCGACCTCGTAGCCGTCCATGCCGGGGAGCCCGATGTCGAGCAGGACCACCTCGGGCTGGAACGCCGCGGCGATCGTGAGGGCCGAGGGACCGTCGTTCGCGCTCCGGGTGTCGTGCCCCCAGACGCCCAGGAGCATCGACATGGTCTCGGTGGAGTCGCGGTTGTCGTCCACCACGAGCACGCGCCGCCGCACGGCGCGGCTCGCCGCGGAGCCCGCGGCGCCCGGAGCCGAAGGGGCCTCGCGCGGCGTGGCCGCCGACGGAAGCCGAACGATGAACTCGCTCCCCTGGTTCGCGCCGGCGCTCACCACTTCCACCGTGCCGCCGTGCAGCGCCGCGAGACGCTCGACCAGCGTGAGGCCGATGCCCAGGCCGCCGTCCGAGCGGTCCAGCGTGCGCGCCCCCTGGGTGAAGAGGTCGAAGATCCGGGTCTTGAGGTCGGCGGAGATCCCCACGCCGGAATCCCGCACGCGGATCACGGCCCTTCCCGCCTCCAGCGCTCCGCTCAGCCAGATATTCCCCCCGGCCGGCGTGTACTTGGCCGCGTTGTTCAGGAGATTGAGCACGATCTGGGCGAGCCGGATCAGGTCCCCATCCACCCAGAGCGGGGTCTCGGGCAGGCGGACCTCCAGCGCCTGGCGCCTCCCCTCGATCAGGGGACGGCTGGCCTCCACGGCACGCTCGAAGACCACGGCCAGGTCCAGCCGCTCGCGCTGCAGCGTGAGGCGCCCGCTGGTGATCCGGCTCACGTCCAGGAGGTCGTCGACCAGGCGCGAGAGGTGGGCGGTCTGCCGCTCGATCACGTCGCGCGACCACTGGAGCGTGGGGTCGTCGATCCGCTTCGCGCGCATCAGGCCCACGGCGTTCCGGATCGGGGCGAGCGGATTCCGGAGCTCATGCGCGAGCATGGCGAGGAATTCGTTCACGCGGCGCGCGGTCTCCTCCAGCACCTCGATCTTCCGGCGCTGGGTCATGTCCTGCGTCACCTTGGCGTAGCCGCGGAGCGATCCCTCGTGGTCGTAGAGGGCGGTGATCACCTCGTTCGCCCAGAAGCGCGAGCCGTCGCGGCGCACGCGCCACCCATCGTCCTCGACGCGGTCGGTGGCGCGCGCCTGATCCAGGAGGCGCTGGGGCGCCCCCGCGCTCTTCGCCTCGGCGGGGAAGAAGAGGGAAAAGTGGCGCCCGATGATCTCGTCGGCCCCGTAGCCCTGGATCCGGCGCGCGCCCACGTTCCAGCTGCTCACGTACCCTTCCGGATTCAGGAACACGATGGCGTAGTCGGAGACCCCCTCGACCAGGAGCCGGAAGCGCTCCTCGCTCTCACGGAGGGACTCTTCGTGGCGCCGGCGCTCGCTCAGGTCGCGGGTGATCTTGGAGAAGCCCGCCAGCTCGCCGCTGTCGTCGTAGATCGCGGTGATGACGACGTTGGCCCAGAAGCGGGAGCCGTCCTTGCGAAGCCGCCATCCTTCGTCCTCGAAGCGGCCCTCGGCCTTGGCGATCTCCAGCTCGCGCATCGGCCATCCCCGGTCGTTCGCCTCCTGCGGGTAGAAGCGGGAGAAGTGCTGGCCGATGATTTCCGACGGGGCGTACCCCTTGATGCGCTCCGCGCCCAGATTCCAGGTCCGGATGACGCCCTCGGGGCTGAGCAGGAAGATGGCGTAGTCCCGCGCTCCCTCGACGATACGACGGAAGACCCTGTCGTCGAGGGGTGAGAGTGCATCGAAGGAGCGCTCCGGAGCGGCCCCGGCGCGCGACGGCTCGGGCGTGATCATCGCGGTTTCCTGCCCGGCCCCCGCGCGGTTCGGCGCGGGGGCCGCTCCCATCAGTCTACCGGGGACGCCGGATCGCCGCATCCATCCGTTTTCCCTGCGGGCGGCGCGGCGGGCGCGTGGAATTACGTACGGGCCGGGCCCCGTCGCGCCGCGTCCACGCTCAGCCGGCCCGAGCCGTGGGCCGCGATGTACAGGAACACGAAGCAATAGAGCGCGGGGAGCTCGCCGTGGTTCACGATCGGCCAGAAGGAGTGGGGGGCGTGGACCATGAAGTAGGCCGCCGCCATTTCGCCGCTCGCGATGAACGCGGCCACGGAGGCGAAGAGCCCGATCGCGATCAACAGCCCGCCGCCGAACTCGATGACGCCGGCCGCGATCATCAGCGGCTCCGCCGCCTTCTCGGCGCCGAACCAGCCGAACAGCTTCTGCCCGCCGTGGCAGAGGTAGAGGAATCCGACCACGATCCGCATGATCGCGAACAGGGTCTCCGCGTACTTCCCGAGAAAGCGCATCGAGGACCTCCCAGGGGATGACGGTGGTCAGAAGACCACGGCGAGCTGGGCGGCCATGAAGGCCTCCACGCGCCGCGGCACGGTCTCGGTGTGCGTCTCCTGATGGACCAGCTTGGCGAGGAGCATCTTCGAGGGCTTGAATCCGATTCCGATCTCGCGCCGCCAGATCGGAGCGTCCCAGGCGGCGGCGCGGCCGCCGGCCAGGGTGAGATCGTCGAACGCGATGCGGCTGTACCGGCCTGCCACGTACCAGCCGGGGAGCACCGTCACCTTTCCCTCCGCGTACCAGGCGCGAAGGTCGAGGTCGCCCACCCAGGGCTGCTGGAAGCGATTCCAGACGTACTCGCCATAGAGGACGGCGCGATCGTAGGAGAGCTCCAGGTCGCCGCCGGCGAACACCTGGTTGTAGTCGTCGGCGCTCTTCCGAGCCGGAAGCGCGCCGTCTTCGAGCGCGCGGCTCAGATAGGGTCCGCGCGCGGCCGAGACGCCGGCGCGCATCCAGGGCGCGGGCGCCAGACCGATGCGGCCGAGCACCTGCTTGCCGTCGTTGTCGTCGGTGCTGACCATCGACCCGACGGTGCCGTTGGTGGCGCCGATCGCGAATTCGAAGGGGCTGGCGGTGCCGACCACGACCGCGCCGACGTCCCAGCAGTTCTCGTAGAGGACCGAGAGGGCCTGCCCCGTTCCGGGGTAGCCGAGCCCGGTGAGTCCGCCGGCCGCGTAGTTCGTGAAGTAGCCGCGCGCCCGGTTCGCGACGATGTCCTCCGGACGGAACGGGACCTGGTCGTCGCGGACGTCCAGGTGGTACTGGTAGACGAGCGGCGAGCCGATCAGGTTGTTCCGCGAGGCGTCCGACCGGTTGGGAAAGGCGCCGACGTGCATCGGGATCTTCCCCGCCTCGAGGTGGATATCGCGCCCCTTGGGGTCGGAGAAGCGCACGAATCCGCCGTAGAGGCGGGGCGCCTTGCCGTCGTCGGAGAGGATCTCCGCGAAGGCGGAGATGTGCTCCTGGATCCGGCCGTCCGCGAGCAGGCGGAGCCGGATCGCGTGAAAGGGGTTCTCGCCGAAGCTGAAGAAGTTCGAATTGATCTGGTCGGTGCGGGTGACCTGGACCAGGTCGAGATGGGCTTCCCAGTCGATCGGGGATTCGGCGGAGGCAGAAGCGAAACGGGGCATGCCCGAAGACAGGCACGCCCCGAAGAACAGACTCAGCGCAACGACGGCGCCGCGCCGGCTCAGATCTTGTCCTTCTCCTTGCTCTCCTTGTACGGGCACGCCGCCGGGGCCTTGCCCGAGGACGAGCTCATCGCCTTGGCGAACTGCGCCTGCACCTTCGGGCCCTGCCCCGTGTACTTGTTCTTGAAGCCGGCGGTCTGGATGCACTTGGCGATCGCGTTCCGGTCGAAGGAGCGGTCGGCGATGACGTAGGCGGTGTGGCTCGCGAGATCCATGTAGGCGCAGGCGACGCCCTTCTGGGCCATCAACGCCGTCTGGATCGACTTGACGCAGTTCTGGCACTCGGCGCCCGGAACGGCGAACGAGTAGATGTTCTGTCCGGCCTTGACCGTCGGACAGGACATCGCCGACGCGCCCTCGGTCTTCATGCCTTCGCAGTGATGCCCCGACGAAGCCGAGCGGGCGGCGTCGCCGCTTCCGCAGGAAGCGCCGCCGGCGAACGCGGACCCGGCCACGAGGAGGGCGGCCGCGGCAAGAGGTGCAGCTTTGCTGAGGATGCGATTCATGGGTGAGTCTCCTTCAGGGATGGGTCCGAAACGATACGGGATCAAGAGTACACCGGCTCCGAAGTGTGTCCAGCCTGAATTCCGGCGGCCGGCGGCTAGTTCGAGCTGCCCGTCGGGGCCGCCGCCCCTCCGGATGCCCGGTCGCGCATGGCCTTGTAGCTCTGGATCCCCTGAGCGAGATGCTCCGCGAATTTGTTCTGGAACTGCGTGTCCTTGAGGATCGCCGCCTCCCGCGGATTCGTGATGAAGGCCGTCTCCACCAGGACCGAGGGGATCTCCGGCGCCTTCAGGACCACGAAGCCGGCCTGCTTCACGCCGCGCGTGCTCAGGCGGGTGTCGGCGCTCACCGCGTCGATCAGGAGCTCCGCCAGCTCGCTCGAGCGCCGGACGGTGTCGTTCTGCCGGAGGTCGAACAGGATGGAGATCAGGTCGTCGCCGCTCTCGGGAGGCACGCCCCCGATCATGTCCGCGGCGTTCTCCTTCTCGGCCAGGGAGCGCGAGGCCTCGTCGGTCGCGCCGTTCGGCGAGAGGAAGTAGATCTCGGTCCCAGTCGCGTCGTGGTTCCGGCTCGCGTTGCAGTGGATGCTGACGAAGAGGTCGGCCTGGTACTTCCGCGCCAGGTCGATCCGCTTCCGCAGCGGGATGAAGTAGTCGCTCGTCCGGGTGAGCACGGCGCTGATGCCGGGAATCAGGTCCAGCTGGGATTTCAGCTTCCGGGCCACGGCCAACGTGATGTCGGCCTCCTGGAGGTGGCGATATCCGATCGCGCCCGTATCCTCGCCGCCGTGCCCCGCGTCGATCGCCACGATGAACATCTTCTTTCCGCTCTTCAGCTCGGTCACCTTCTGCTCGAGCGCCTGCTCTGCGGCCGGATTGACCGGCATCGGCACGTCCACGACCACGCGGTCGGGGACGCCGTCGGCGGCCGCGAGGACGAACCCGAGCGGCGTCACCTTCCTCTTCAGATGGATGCGCACCGACGTGCCCGAGTCGGAGACCGCCGGGAAGATGTCGGCCACGAGGCTGTCCCCGACGAACTCCGTCGTCACGGCCGGGGACTTCCGGACCCGCGGCATGAAGACCTCGAACGTGGTCGAGTCGGTCATGCGGAACTTGGTGGTCGCGGGCACAGCACCGCTCAGGTCGAAGACGAGGCGGGTGTGCTCGGGAGCCGTCCAAAAGCGGAGCCGCACCAGCTCCGGCGCCGCGGGCGCGGGCGCCGCGCTGGTGGCGGCGGGCACGGCGCCCAGGAAGCACCCCAGGGCGAGGAGCAGGAGAAGCGCGAGCGGCGCAACACGGCCGAGGCCCGCCCGCGCCCCCCGAAGGGGACGCGCAGCGGGCCTCGTCGAACGCTCGCGCACCAGACGCGCGTTCGGGCCGTTAATCTTGAGAGGGCTCGACGGCCACGAACTGGGTCGCATCGCCTCGCTTGATCAGGAAGACCACCGGCTTCGCCGGATTCTTGCGCTTCGCGGCTTCGACCGCGTGCGTGTATTCCATCATATCCTTGACCGGGATGTCGTTCACTTCTTTGACCACGTCCCCCGGCCGGAGCCCCGAGTCGTCGGCGCCGCTGCCTTCGGTGACGTCGGTGATCACGACGCCGGTCTTGTCGTGGAGGTTGAACTCGCCCGCCGCGTCGCTGCCCAGCGCGGAGACCTGGATTCCCAGCCAATCCGACGCCGTGCTGGGCGTCGCATTGTCGGCCTTGGCGACCTGGTCCTCGGGCGGACGCTCCGCCAGCGTGACCGCGAGGTCGCGCGGCTTGCCGTTCCGGAGCACGCGCACGGCGACCTTCTTGTTCACCGGCGTCTCGGCGACCAGGAGCCGGAAGCGCTGCACGTCGTCCACGGCCTTCCCGTCGAAGTCGGTGATCACGTCCTTGACCTGGAAGCCGGCCTGCGACGCCGGGGTGTTCGAGCTCACGCCGCCGACCAGCACGCCGTGTCCCTGGATACCCCAGTTGTCCGCCAGCTCGGGGGTCAGCTCCTGAGGCAGGATGCCCAGGTAGCCGCGCGTCACCTTGCCGGTTGCGATCAGCTGCTTCGAGATGCTGCTCGCGATGTTGATCGGGATGGCGAATCCGATCCCCTCGCCCGACGGATTGACGGCCGTGTTGATGCCGATCGCCTCGCCGCGAATGTTGAGGAGCGGACCGCCGCTGTTTCCGAAGTTGATGGAGGCGTCGGTCTGGATGAAGTTCTGGTAGCTGGGGGCGCCGCCCTGGATGGCCAGGTTCGTGCGGCCCTTGGCGCTGATCACGCCCACGGTGAGCGTGCCGTCCAGCTCGCCCAGGGCATTGCCGATCGCGATCGCCCAGTCGCCGATCCGGATCTCGTCGGAGTCGCCCAGAGGCACCACCGGCAGATCGCCGGCGCCCACGACCTTGATGACGGCGACGTCGGTGCCCGGATCGGTGCCGACGACCCTCGCCTTGAACTTGCGGTGGTCGTTCAGCGTCACCGTGATCTCGGCGGCGTCCCGGACCACGTGGTTATTGGTCAGGATGTAGCCGGCGCGATCGATGATGAAACCCGAGCCGCTGCTCGGGATCCGGATGTTCCGGCGCTGCTGCTGGGGCTGCTGCGGGGTTTCGGGGAACAGGCGCCGGAAGAAGTCGCCGTAGGGGCCCTCGAACTGCGAGTACGGGCCGTCCGATCCGGTGGCGTTGCGCTTCGTTTCGATGCTCACGACTCCGGGGAGCGTCCGTTCGGCGATGGCCGTGAACGGGCTCTCGAGCCCGGACGAGACCACGCTCTCCTTGGCCTGGAGCACCGGCGAGGAGTTGCTCCCGCCCGCGAGGATGAATCCGACGACGATGCCGATGAGCAGGAGTCCGCCCGCGACGAGAAGGACCTTCGCGGCGCGGACCGTTTCACGAGATTCCATTCATTCCCTCCATCCGGGGCGGCCGCGGGCCGCCCGACTCCGTGAATCCGGTCTGACGCTCGGCGGGCGGATCGTCCGGGTTCCCGGGAGCCGCGCCGCCGGAAGCGTTCTCGGCGGGACGCGACGCGTCCGCCTCCTCCGCTTCCTTCCTCAATGATTGAAGCTCCGACTCCTTGTCCGCAATGCATCGCTCGATGCCTTCCACCAGCGACTTGAGGCGAAGCGCCTCGTCGTCGCCGGCCAGGACCGCGAGCGATCCTCCGTTCCAGAGCTGAAACGCGCGCTCGCCCAGCTGCGAGAGAGCGCGGGAACGGTCACGGCGCAGGGACAGGAGATCCACGCGAAGCACGCCGATCCGCACCGTCCGCTTCGTCGTGCGGCGGGTGCGTTCGTAGCCGGTGCGGACCTCGTCCTGCAGCCGGTCCCAAAAACCCGTCTGCGGCGCCATAACCCTCCTTTGAGCAATGCGTTCTGGGATTTGGAGCGAGGGGGCTGGCCGCTCCCCCTGTCAAGCCGGTAGTACCCGGCCTAAACGGTGCAGTTCCCGGCGGCTACCGGCACGTATCGAACGCGATGGGGGCCTGACCGTGAACCTGCTTATACTGACGCTCCATGCCCGACCGGGGTTGCGCCTATTTCGTCGCCGATGCCCACCTGGGCCAGGGTCCACTCGAATCCAGCCGGGCTCGCGAGCGCGATCTGCTCGCGTTTTTCGACCGCGTCGCCTCCGAGGCCGCGGAGCTCTACGTGGTCGGCGACCTCTTCGATTTCTGGTTCGAGTACGGCCATGCCATCCCGAAACGGTTCGTCGGCGTGCTCACGGCGCTCGGCTCCCTTTCCCGGAGCGGCGTCCCTGTTACGTATCTCGGCGGAAATCACGATTTCTGGATCGGTGATTATCTCCGCGACGAGCTGGGGGTGGCGTTTACCGACCACCCGATGGCGCTGGCGCTGCAAGGACGGAAGATCTTCCTGGCCCATGGCGACGGACTGGGCCCTGGGGACCACGGGTACAAGCTGCTGAAGCGGGTGCTCCGAAACCGCGCGGCCCGGTTCCTGTTTCGCTGGATCCACCCCGACCTCGGCATCCCGATCGCGAGCGCCACGTCGCACACCAGCCGGCGCCACGCCCCGCGCCCCCGGCGCACCGAAGAGGAGATGCGGTCCCTGCTGGCCGAGCCGCGCTATGCCGAAGGGTTCGACGCCGTGCTCCTCGCCCATTTCCACCGCCCCATCCACCAGCGTGCGAACGGCCGCGATTTCATCGTCCTCGGCGACTGGATCGAGCGGAGGACGGTGGTGAAGCTCGAGCGCGGCGTCTTCTCGATGTTCGAATTCAGCGGATGATCGATCTCATACCACACGCGCGGCGGAGTGTCGCTGCGCACTTCTACAATCGGCGGAGCCCGGCGGGCGCCGGGCGAGGGACTGCCTACAGCCGCGCCGTCAGCGAGAAGAAGTGCGCGGTGCCCAGATCGGACGACAGGGGCACCAGCGCGTAATCGAACCGCAGCTTGCTCTGGGTCAGGCCGATGCCGAACGAGACGTCTTCCGCATCGTACCCGAACTTCCCCCCCACGCGCAGCGCCAGACGGTCCTTGTAGGAAAGCTCCCCGCCGACGTGGAACCGCGCGTCCTCCGCGCGGGCCTTGCGGATCTCGGTCGTGAGCGTTCCGGTCGAATGCAGCGCGACGATCGGCCTGGACCACGCGGCGCCCAGGCGGAGCGTGGCCGGCAGCTTGAACGACTCGTCCACCAGCTTCGGCTTGCCGCCGAAGTTCTGCGCCGCGGCCCCGAACGAGAGCCCCGTCTCCTTCACGCGGTAGCGCGCCCCCAGGTCAGCGGCGAACGTCGCCGCGCTCTGGTCGTCGATCATCTCGCGCAGATAGCGCAACGCCAGCCCGGCATCGAGGCCCGGGGCGAGCGAGCGGCCGTACCCGGCCGTCATCGTGATGTCGTTGAAACCGAAGTTATGGGTGACGTTGCCGACCTGGTCGCGCCCCTCGAGCTCCGACGTGTAGAAGCCGGTGAAGGCGAAGCCCAAAGCGCCCTTCCCCAGGGGCGCGCCCACCGCCGCGTACTCCTGGCGGAAGTCCTGGATCCATTCGTTGTGCATGGCCGTGATCTGGGTGGAGCGGACGGCGGCCAGCCCCGCCGGGTTCCAGTAGGTGGCCGTCGGATCGTCCACGAGCGCCACGTAGGCGCTGCCCAGACCCATCGGCCGGGCGCCCACGCCCAGCTTCAGGGAGGCGAATCCGGTCTCGCCGGCCGCGGCCAGGGCCGCATGCGGGGCGAGCGCGAGGAGGATCCAGGACGCGAGGGCGGCTGCGAAGCCACGGCAGGTCGGGCGCATGCGGTTCTCCAGGGGACGGCTCATCGGACGATGGCGAGGTTCGCGAAGCGCACCTCGGTCCGGCCGCCTGATTGTACCTCGACCCGGCAGACATAGATGCCGCTCGCGATCGAGCCATTGTTCCACGCCACGGAATGCTCCGAAGAGCCCAGCCGGTCCCCTGCGCCCGTGGAAAGGTCGGCGACGAGCGAGCCGGAGGCGTCGTAGATCCGGATCGAGACCGACGTCGCCGCCGCTTCCAGGCGGTAGTGGACCCGGCTCGTGCCATCGCGGGAAGGATTCGGATAGACATACACTTCGGAGAGCCCCTGGGTCCCCGCCGAGGGCCCTCCGGTGACCGCGTCGACCACCGCGTTGCGGGTCGGGCCCAGGCGGTACTGACCCCAGCCGATGGAGGCCGCGGGGATCGGAAGGACCGGGATCTTCACGTCGATCTGCGCCTGGGACGAAGCGTCGAAGGTCTCGACCCACTCGGCGGGACCGTCCCCGTCCAGGTCGGCGAGAATCGGCGGCGCCGAGATCCCGGTGCTCCCCAGTTCCGCGAAACCGCCGATCGGCGAGCCGTCGCCCCGGAACGCCAGGCGCCGGCCGTCGGGAAGGATGGGGATCACGTCCCTGAGGCCGTCGCCGTCCACGTCGGCGACGATCGGCGCCCAGGAGCCCGACGTGTCGGCCGGCGCGCCGGGCGCCGCCAGGCGCAGCGGGTAGCCGGCGCGCGGCGCGCCCGTCCAGTAGAGCGCCGCCACGCGGACGTCCTCGCCGGTCTGGAACACCTCGGGATGTCCGTCGCGCTCCAGATCGGCCACCGACACCTCCGAGGTCCGCCCGCGCGAGACGCCCGGAAACGGAGCGGGCCATCCCGGAAGCTCGGTGGTGGTCACGTACCCGATGGGGGCGTCGCCGGGAATGTGGGCACCGATCGCGATCCGGTAGGCATGGAAAAGGCCCGTGGTGTCCGCGACCACGATCTCGTGCCTGCCGTTCCCTTCCAGGTCGGCCGCCACGGGCGCGGAGAACTGGCCCGAGGCGATGCGGGTCAGCGGGATGTTGTCGGGATCGTCGAGGGCGAGCACGGGGTCGGTCAGGATCTCCCAGTTGAGGAGGTAGAGGCCGGGCAGCGAGGACTCGCCGATCACCGTCCGCTTTGCGGCGATGACCACCTGGTTCGTGCCCCCCTCGAGACCGGTCGAGACCGCCGGCGCCTCGGAGCTTCCGCCGACGAGCATCGAATGCTGCTCCAGGACCCCGCCGGCGAGCCGGATCACCCGCACCAGCGAGAAGCCGGCCGCGGTCGCGGGCGAGCCGACCACGATCTCCAGCCCCGGCGTGCCGTCCACCTCGGCCAGGATCGGCTGCGCGCGCACCCCCGTGGCGAGCCCCGTGGTCACGACGCCGAGCGTGAGCGGATTGTTGTCCCCGTCCACCACCTCGGTGCCGTTGGCGTGGAAGGCGTAGAGCGTTCCGTTCGCCGTCGAGAAGACGATCTCGTTCCCCGGCGTCCCGTCCACGTCGCCGACGCAGGGACTGGTGACGATCCCCGACGTCGTGCTCGCGAAGGGCGTGGGGGTGGCGTCGCCGTCGAGGAAGTCGTTTCCGTCGGGACGGAAGATGTAGAGCGCCCCGGTGTTGTTGAGCCGCTGCACGGGGACGAGCAGCTCCTGCGTGAAGGGAGGACCGGCCTGGTCCACGTCCGCCGCCAGGGAGGGCGCGCTTCGGACGCGGCCGTTGAGCAGCTTGGGCCAACCCGGCTTGTCCTGCAGGAAGGAGACGTCGAACGTCATGACGCTGTCCGGCGCGCTGATCCCGGTGACCGAGATCCCGGTCGGTACGTTGCCGTACGCGGCCGTGGAGGGCGTCGTCGCGGGAGTGAGCTTGTCGCGCCAACCCGCGCGGAAGACGTCGTCGGGACTTCCGTCGCTGTAGCTGGAGGGGGGCCCGTCCATGTCCTCGATGCCGTCCGCTTCGACGATGTCGATCCCCTTCCGGGCCGCGTTGGCGTTCACCACGTTGTCGAGGAGTCCCGCCGCGATCACCGAGTCGTCGATGTGGTAGACGAGGATCCCCGATCCCGCGCCGTCGCCGGGCGTGTAGAAGTCGAACTCGGCGCCCGCGTAGGAGTCGATGTAGAAGTCGAACGCGCTGTCGGCGTCGGCGTCGTCGAAATCGAACCGCCCGTTGCCGTTCAGGTCCTGGCGGCGGTTCTCGAGCAGGAGGTACTCGGTCTCGGTCATCGGGATCTGGACCGCGCGCGGGAGCGATCCGACCTGCCGCTCCAGCATGGAGAGCGAGACCGGCTGGGGCGTCACGACCCGCTGCGCCGCGATCACGCCGAGGAAGATCTTCGACCATGCGGAGAGCCCCGCCGGGGCGAAGCCGCTGAAATTCCAGACGCCGGTCCCCATGACGTCCCAGGAGCCGACGCCCTGCGAGAAGCCCCCCTCGTCCCCGTTCGTGTCGTAGAGGTCGGGGAGCCCGAGCTGATGGCCGAACTCGTGGCAGACCACCCCGGTCGCCCCGAAGACGTAGCCGTCCTGGCTCTCCGACTCCGGCACCTCGACCGCTTCCTTCACGTACACCGGGCTCGAGCCCGCGAGGTCGTTGGTGCGGATCCCGATCCGTCCCGCCCCGGTGGTGTCCGGAAGAACCGTCTGGAAGTCCTGCTGCGTCACGAACGCCGACCAGATCTGGTTCCTGCTGTCGTCGCGGACGTCGGCTTCCTGTCCCTGGCCCGCGTGGAAGATCACGAGGCTCTGGTAGGGAGCGAAATCGACGGTCGAGTCGGCCAGCTGCACCAGGTCGCGCACCATGAAGACGAGCCGCTCCTGGAAGTGGTCGTCGTCGCCGTAGTAGGCCATCGGGTGGGGCAGCGTGAACACCGAATCCACGAGGGTGGGCGTGAGCGTCCGCGAACCCTCGGTCTGCTGCTCCCAGAACTGCTTCTGGAAGAGGAGGAGCCGGTCGTAGTAGGCGGTGGTGGACTCGATCGGCGTGTCGCTGAAGGCGACCCGGATCGCGAGGACGTTGATCGTGGCCTGCGCGCCGAGCGGCGCGCGGGCGGCCAGGCCGCGGGCTCCGGGGGGCGGGATCGTCAGACGGTCGCGCGAAAAACCCTCGCGGGGTCCCGGCCCGTGCTTCCAGGGAACGGGAGGCACGGCGCGGGCGGCCCGGGATTTCGAGGGCGCGAACGCAAGGGCGATGGTGATCAGGACGAGGAGCGGGAGCGCGGCACGACGCACCCCGTCAGTGTACCGGGGGCCAGCGCGGACGGTCAACGAGTCCGGACGCGAGGAGGCGCGTCCTGGACCCGATGCCGTCCGCCCCTGGAGCCGAACCGCTCAGCGGCCCCGGTGACCCCAGCCCCCTTCGCCCTGGTCGCGGCGGTCCTGGCCGCGGCCGTTGTCGTCGCGACGGCGCTCCTCGCTCCGCCCACGGTCGCCGCGATCCTGGCGATCCTGGCTACGGTCGTCGCGCTGGCGGGCCTGATCGCGGTCCTGACGCTCCTGCCGGCGGTCCTCCACCCGGCCGCGATCGCGGCCCCGCTGCTCGTCGCGCCCCTGCTGCTGCCGCTGGTCGTCCCGCCGCTCCCGGATCTGGCGCCGGTCGTCGGGCTGCTGATTCTGCTGGCGGTTGTCGTTCTGGCGCCGCTCGCGCGTTTCAAACCATTGGCGCCGCCGCTGGTCGTCGCCGCGCACGTCGCCGCCGCGCGCGTCGCCGCCGTTCCGGCGCAGGACCTCGTCGGGCCGCCACACGCGTCCCTCGCGCGGGCTGCGGAACCGCTGGAACTCGGGCGGCGTGCGCCGCTGGATCATCTGGCGCCGGGACTGGAACTTGTCGGTCCCGTCCACCTGGAATCGCGTGCGCAGGGTCGCCCGGCCGTCCACCGAAGACCAGCGGTCCTTCCACTGGCGGTAGCGGGTCGGCGCGGTGGACCGCACCATGTAGAAGTAGCGCGGCCGGAGGATCCGCGACCGGAGCGGACGGTAGTGCGCCCATCCGGCGTCGATCCGGATGTCCACCACCGAACAGACGTCCCCGTACGGGTCGAACCAGCCGCCGTAGGAATGGCAGTCGGCGCAGACGTAGCGCGGGTAATCGACCTTCCGCTCGATGTAGAAGTAGGTGTCGGCCGTCGCGACCTCGCCCTCCAGGCCGCGCGGCACCACGCGGCGCACGACCCGATCCATGCCGATGTAGGGGTCGCCCACGATGACGCCGGAATCCCCCTCATCGTCGTCCCCATACTCCTCGCCCCGGTCCCGCCCCTCGTAGCCGCCGGTCAGGTACCACGGCAGATCGCGGAACGGCTCGGGAGAGGCGATGGCGACGAGGTACTCCATGCCGGTGGGCCCATCGGCCACCAGGTCGTAGGGATCGTTGCGGGAAGGCACCTGATAGGTGCGGCCCCCCTCGACCATGTCGGGATCGCCCGGGTCGTAGGGGTACACGAGGTGGATGTAGCCCTCGGTGTCGATGTTGTAGATCAGAACGTAGGCGTCAGCTCTGGCCCGGAAGAAGACGCGCATCGGCTCGCCTTGGCGATAGACGCCGCCCTCTTCCTTGTTGGTCCAGACGTCGATGTCGAGCCGAGGGGCATGGGCCGCCTCATACGAGATGGAGGCATCGACACGAACCGCCGCACGGGAAGCCACGGGGAGCGCCGCGGCCATGAGGGCCGCGGCGCCCGCGACGAACAGGCGGCGCCAACGCGCGTGTTTCATCAGTTCTTCCTCGCGATCTTCGGAGCGAGCTCCGGATTGTCGGGATCGATCTGGTAGGCCCAGTCGATCACGATGCTGCCCGCCGCTTTCGAGACCACCTCGAACTTGGCGTAATGATTGTCCGCGGTCAGAACGATGTAGCTGTGCCCCGGAATGGCCTCGACGACCCCGTCGGCCGACCAGCCGTCGCTCGCGGGAGGCCCGAAGTCCACGTCCACCAGGTCGACGAGCCCCGCGTCCTGAATCTTCACGCCGGTACCGGCGAAGACCAAGGCGCCGCTCGAAGCGTCGAACCAGATGTCGGCGGAGGCGCTCGTCGACGCCACGCGGGACATCGCCGAGAAGTCCCAGCCGGCCGTGGCCGGCGTCGTGGCGGCATCGGTCAGGGTCACGTTCGTGCCCTCCGGCCGCGGCGTGTCGAACACGTTCTCGAAGCTCAGGTCCGCGCTCTCCAGTCCGCGGGTGTCCACCGCCGACACGGCGTAGTAGTAGGTCGTGCCGTTCGTCACGTGCGTATCGATGAAGGGAGGCTGAACGGCGGTGCCGATGAGCGTGAACGTGCCCGTGGGCGCGCTGTTACGGTACACCTTGTAGTGGTCGATGTCGTTCTCCTGGTTCTCCCTCCAGTAGATCGAAACCTGCCCGTCTCCCGTGACGCTGTAGACGCCCTCCACGTCGAAGGGAGCGTTGCTGGTCCCAACCACGTGATCCTCGTTGCGGCAGCCGGCCGTGAGCGCCACGGCCGCGAGGCCGAGCGCCAGAAGTAACGTGCGAGTCACGAGCACCTCCTATGGAATTGAGCTGTATGGCTGAGACAAGACCGCTGAATCGCGGCGCCGATAGACGCATCTGCGAACCGCATAGCATATGCCATGTGTGGGGGCGGCGGGGGGCGGGGTGTAAGTCGCTTGTTGAGTGGGAATTGTGGTGGTAGGGGGAATTGGCGCGACGGCCACGGATAAGGGGGCTACGGGGGAAAGCAAGTACAGTGTGACTGCTGCGCTACATATGGTTCTGTGGGCCTTGCGGTGGCGCTGCGCTTTGGAAGGGATCTGGCGGACACTGCCGAGGAGTTATTTCGCCCTGCGGGGCGAAATTATTTGAGCCCCGGTCGTGCCAGCTCATTTCGGGCTACATCACGTCCACCGAGGCCGGTGCTCGGTCTGGCGACTAGTCCATGGTCAAACGCTGGCTCGACCTAAGGGCTCTTTGGAGGTCCCCCCCTCCGATCATCTGCTAAGGCAGCCATCGTGCCAGCGAGGCCACTTTCAGCGCCCTCGCGGAAAATCGTGCAACCCGCTGCACCATGGCAAGTTACAGCACAACTCAAAGCGGGGTTTGCGAACGGGCGAAGAGCTCCGGCGAGGGGTTTTTGAGGTCGATTTAACAGTTTGGCGGGGGATTCGCTGGAACTTCAAGGCGGGGCTGAACTTGCGGCTATTAAATCCGTTTATACAGAATCTTTAAGCTCTTTGCCGGGTGCCGCGCCGGTCGAGGTGGAAGAGCTTGATCTTCTGCAGAAGGGTCGGGTAGGAGAGGCTCAGTTCCCGCGCGGCCTGGAGCTTGTTCCAGTTATGGCGTTCGAGGGCCTGGGCGATCATGCGGCGCTCCACCTTGGCAACCTCGGAGCGAAGCGTGGCAGGCCCCTCGGCGACGTCGTCCTCCTTGCGAAGGATCTCGCGAGGGACCAGGCGTAGGGACAGGACTTCTCCGTCGTTGGCCATCACGACCATCCGCTTCACGACCTTCTCCAGCTCGCGCACGTTGCCGCGCCAGGGGAGCGACGAGAAGGTGCGGATCAGCTCGGGATCCACGCCGCCCACTTCCTTGGACATCTCGACGGAGAAGCGCCGGATGTAATGCTCCAGGAGGATCGGAATGTCCTCGGGACGCTCCCGGAGCGGCGGGACGCGGAAACAGATGTCGTTCAGCCGGTAGTAGAGGTCTTCCAGGAACTCCCCGCGGGCGATCCGCGCGCGCAGGTTCACGTTCGTGGCGCAGATGACCCGCACGTCCACCTTCGCGGGACGGTTCCCGCCGACGGGGCGAACCTCGCGGTTGTCGAGCACCTGGAGCAGCTTTCCCTGGATGGTGATGGTGGTCTTGTCCACTTCGTCCAGGAACAGCGTGCCGCCGTTCGCCTCGACGAAGAGGCCCGCCTTGTCCCGCACCGCCCCCGTGAAGGCACCCTGCACGTGCCCGAAGAGCTCGCTCTCGAGGAGCTGCTCGGGCAGCGCCGCGCAGTTCACCTGGACCAGCGGCTTGTTCGTCCGGACGCTGGAGGCATGAATGGCGCGAGCGAGGAGTCCCTTGCCGCTTCCCGTCTCGCCTTCGATCAGGATCGTCGCGTCGGTCGGGCCGACACGCTCCAGCAGGGAGAGGATCTCGAGGAGGTCGGGACTCCGCGTCACGATGCCGTGGTCGTTGGCCGATCCGAGCAGCCGCCCCCGCAGCGCGCTGTTCTCCTGCGCGAGGCGCTGGCGCTGGCGCTCGAGGATCGCGACCGCGACGTGATTCGCGAGGACGGTGATGAGGTTGACCTCGCGCTGCTTGAAGGCTCCCAGCGGCTCCTCCGACCGGTCCAGATAGAGGTAGCCCGGCAATCCCGAAGGCAGCGAGAGCGGAATGACGGCGACCGTCGTCCGTGCCCCGATGTGATAGGTGGCCGGAAGGTCGCGGAATCGCTCGTCGGCGCCGGCCCGGCTGGTCACGATGGGGCCCGAGGCGAGCCGGGCGGGGCCGATCCGCCGTTCCAGCTCGCGGATCAGGTCGTGCGCGAGACGGTTCGCCATCCCGACCGTGGCGACGGCTTCGATGCCGCCCTGCGCGGCCGGCGCGGCCACGATGGCGCGGGTCGCTCCCGCGCGGCGCGCCACGATCGAGAGGATCTCCTGCAGCGCGGTCTCGGCGTCGCCGCCGCGGAGCGCCGTCCGGATCTCGTCGAAGGCCGCGAACTCGTTCGTCTGCGACGAGGAGCCGTCGATGAGACCCTGCTCCACCTCGCTCCGGAAGAGCTCGATCTCGCGCGCGAGCTCGGGATCTTCCTCGGGCGTCAGGAGCGACGTGGCGTGATCCACGTGGATGACGGCATCGTCCATCAGCCCGCGGAGCAGCTCGCTCCGCGCGAGCTCGAGAAGAGCCCGCGCCGTGTGCACCGGCAGGCGGAGCGTCTCGAATCCGGCGGCCGCGCGCCGGAGGTACCCGATCGATTCGTCGAGGACCCCGCGCGAGCGGCCCTTCCGGCCGCGCTTGCGCCAGACGATCCCCACCGCGTAGTTGAGCTTCGCCAGCTCGTAGCGCTTGCTGATTCCGGAGAGGATCCGCGCCGCTTCGTCGATGAAGCCGCGGGCCTCTTCCCACTCGCCGGCTTCGGCGGCCCGAAGTCCCAGGAGCCGAAGCGAGCAGGCTTCTTCGATGCGGTCGCCCAGGCGCCGCGCGATCGCCAGGGCGCGCTCGCCGCTTCGCCGCGCCGGATCCAGCTCGCCCATGCGGACCTGAGCGTCGCCGATCCGGCGCCACAGCTCGACCTGAAGGTCGGAGTCGGTGGCGAGCTGATCGGCGAGGGCCATGCCCGTGTCGTATTCGGTGCGCGCCTCCTGGAAACGGCCGAGATCGGCGAGCCAGTCGCCCAGCGCTTCGTGGGCCAGCACGATCTCGCGGCGGCAGTTCCGCTCGGTCGCGAGCGCGAGCCCCTCGCGGATCAGGCTCTCGGCGCCGCTGAAGTCGCGGCGCTTCCGCCGCAGGATGCCCAGGTGGTTCAGCGAGCGGGCCTTTCCGGCCGCGAAGCCGGTCTCGGTGTAGATCTGGAGGGCGCGGCGGTAATGCTCTTCCGCCAGATCCCACTCGCCCATCTTCTCGTGGACGATGCCCAGGTTGTGGAGGTAGGTCCCCGAGTCCTGATAGAGCCCGGCGCGCTCGGAGATGCGCAGCGCCTGCTCCAGGAAGCGCGCCGCTTCCTTGAAGCGGCACTGATTCTTGTGCACCAGCGCCAGGCTGTTGTACGCCGAGGCCATGCCGGCCTGGAAGTCCGCCCGGCGATAGGTCGCGATCGCGCTCTCGAAGTAATCCCGCGACGACGACCAACTGCCGGTGCGAAGCGCGATCCAGCCCAGGGTCATCTCCGCGCGGCCGATGTCGAAGTTCAGCGTCGTTTCGCGGAGGAGCCGGTAGGCGAGGACCGAGGAGCGCTGCGCGGCGCGATAGCGTCCGCGATCAAAGAGGAGAATGCCGAGGCTGCCGGCCAGGCGGCCGATCTGCTCGGGGGTGACGTGCGGCCGGAGACGGTGATGGAGGTCGTGGAGCGCGTCCACCGCCTCGTCCAGGTCGCCCCGGTAACGGAGGCAGTCGACGATGCGCGCGCCCAGGCGGAACAGCGCGTCCCGGTCCGCCGTGCCGTTCCGGCTGGCCTCGGCGTCGAGCGCGCGGCGGTAGTACTCGAGCGCCACGGCGTAGTTGTCCGCGGCGAAGTACAGATCTCCGAGCTCTTGAGCGCGGTGCTCTTCCCCTTCGGAGACGGACGCTTGCGCGCCCGTCTCCTCGAGGTCACCACTGCTCTTGATATTCGGTCGGTCCCTGGGGACTAGTCCGTCCATTCCGGCCCTCTACCCACCACGTGGGGAACCGGGGGGCTGATCCGTAGACCGAAGCGCGCGCGCCGGAATCAGCGCGGGCGCGCGGGATCTACCAGAGCCAGCGAACCCCGTATCCCAGACGCAGTGCCGTCAGGTAGGCCTTCCAGATGCTCAACGTGGTCGTCACTCTTGTCGTCCGCACCGAGCTGGACGTGCCCCGAATCGCCGAGAACGACGGCGCCATGGTGCCCTTCACGACCGAGCCGTCCCCGTCGCCGGGGTCGGGGCCGTTGTTGGGATCCCATGGAATGGGCTTGGCCAGAGAAGTCTGCGGAACCGCAGTGACGAACGCGAGCGAGCACAGGAGGATACCCAACAGCAAAAAGCGTCGTGGAACCCGGATCCTCATGCCTGCTCCCAGTGTGAACGGCTTCCGGCGTAGCAGCCGCCCCACTTGCAACGGCAGTTCGCTAAGAGGTGCCAACTCCCGGAAGCGTGACCGAGAGCGTTGAGGGACGTCCCAGGATGGGACGGACACCTGTCAACGAACACTGCCGCTTAATAACTGATGATATCGGAGGAAGTTGGAAACGTCAAGCGAAAATGGCTGAATCCGACCCTATAACGGGGACTGGACGTTACGCTTCCGGTGCCTCCGGGCTTCGCTCAGGACCAGGCCGTACCGGAGCCCCCGGGTGGACACGGTGATCCCCGCCACGGGGAACCGGTTGACGAATTCGGAGAGGATGACCGCCCCGGCCGGGATGATGTCGGCGCGGCCGCGGCTGACCCCGGCCAGGTCGCGCCGGTTCGCCAGGGGGATCGAGCAGAGCTGCTTCTCGATGGCGGCGATGCGCTCCCGCGAGAGGAGGTGGTTCTCGATCCGGGTGGGATCGTATTTGGTCAGATTGAGATCCAGGGCGCCGAACGCGGTGACCGTACCCCCCACGCCGACCGCGCGCTCCAGGCCGTCCGACACGAAATCGGTCAGCTTCTCGCGAAAGACGTCCTGGACGAAGCGGCGCACCACGGCCAGCTCCTCCTCGGCGGGCGGGTCGGTCCGGACGAAGCGTTCAGTCAGGCGGACGCACCCCAGCTCCAGGCTGATGACCTGGTTGCCCTCCTGCCCCTCCCCGAAGATGATCTCCGTGCTGCCGCCGCCGATGTCCACGACGACCGAGCGCCGGGGGCGCGGGTTCAATCCGGAGAGCACGGCCAGGAACACGAGCCGCGCTTCCTCTTCGCCCGTGAGGATTTCCACCGGGTAGCCGATGCGGTCGGAGAAGCGCGCGGCCACGTCGGGGCCGTTGGTCGCGACGCGAAGGGCGTTGGTCGCGGCGACGCGGATCGTGCTGGCGCCGCTGTACTCGGCCTCGTGGACGAAACGCTCCAGGCACTCCAGCGTCCGGGCCGCGGCGCCTTCGTCGATGAGCCCGGTGCGGTCGAGGCCCTCGCCGAGTCGCGAAATCTCGCCCATGCGATGGGACGTGCGGAGGCGCTCTTCGTCGTCCACGTCGGCGACGAGCAGGCGAACCGAGTTCGTTCCGATGTCGACCGCGCCGATTCTCACCGGTCGCGGGCGGGGTGCTGCGGCGACTGTTGCCAGAAGCAGGCGCGTTCCACCGGCCTTGCCCCTCCAAGCGGTTGACTCTGGGAGTGCACGAACCCTACCATAGCCGGATATGACTGTAAAGACGGAAACCATTATCAGGACAGGAAATGTGAGGACCGGACGGGGCTCTGCCCGTCTCGAGGACATCCTGGGCCTGAACCCGGAGGAGCTGGCTCGCGTCGCGCTCGGCCTGGGCCAGCCGGCCTATCGCGGCCGGCAGCTCGCCGAGTGGTTCTATCGGCGCGGAGAGCTGGACCTGTCGCGCATGTCCAATCTCCCGGCCGCCTTCCGGGAGCAGCTCACGGCCGCCCACCGGATCGGATCGCTGGCCGAGGTCGGCCGCCGACAGACGCCCGATCGCAGGACGCGGAAGATCGCCCTCCGTCTTCCGGAGGGCGGCGTCATCGAGTCGGTCTACATGTCCACGCCGACCCGGTTCACCTTCTGTCTCTCCTCCCAGCACGGCTGCGGCTTTGCCTGCCGCTTCTGCGCCACGGGGCGGATGGGACGCGGCCGGAACCTCTCCGCCGGCGAGATCGTGGAGCAGGCGCTCCGCCTGCGCCGCGAGCTTCCGCCCGGCGTCTCGGACTACAACGTGGTGCTCATGGGAATGGGCGAGCCGCTCGAGAACTACGACGCCGTGCTCCGCGCGCTGGCCCTCCTGTCCGACCCCGCGCTGGGAGCCGTCCCTCCCAAGCGGATCACCATCTCGACGGTCGGCCTGGTGCCGCAGATCTACCGGCTGGCCGACGAGGCGCCGCGGTATCGGCTGGCCATCTCGCTCCATGCGGCGACGGACGAGCTGCGCTCCAAGCTGATGCCGGTGAATCGCACCTTCCCCCTCGAGGCGCTGATGGGCGCGGTGCGGCACCACGTCGACCGTACCGGCCGGCGCGTCACGTTCGAGTACATCCTGATCGAGGAGCTGAACGACACGGTCGCCCACGCCGCGAAGCTGGTGAAGCTGGTGGCGCAGCTCCCCTGCAAGATCAACCTGATCCCCTACAATCCGATCGGCCCCGGGAAATTCAAGCGGCCCGCGACCGAGCGGATCGAGCGCTTCGCCGCCTATCTCCAGCCGCGCGTGCCCGCGGTGACGGTGCGCTACAGCCAGGGGGTGGAGATCGGCGCGGCCTGCGGCCAGCTCGCGGGCGCCGCGGAAGGGGGCGCGCGGACGTAACGCGCGCCGCCATGTTCGGCACCCTTCACCGGAAGCTCCTCGCCCTCTTCTTCCTCGTCGCGCTCATCCCCTCGCTCGGGCTGACGCTGTTCGTCACCCAATACCTGGCCAAGAGCCTGGCCGCGCTGCGCAATCCCGAGACCGAGCGCGCGCTGGCCCAGTCGCTCGAGGTGATCCGCCAGGGGATCGAGCGGCTCGGCAGCGACGCGCAGCACCACGCGACGGTCATGGCGGAGGACGACGCCTCGACCCGGCTGCTCGCCGCGGGAACGCTGCCCGAGGTGGAGCGCTGGCTTCGGGACGAGGCCCGGGAGCGCGGACTGGACTACGTGGTGCTCTACCGGAACGACGCCAAGCTGGCGCGCGTCTTCGGCGCGCGCTTCGGACCCCGCATCACCATCCCCGAGCCGGAGCGCGAGCCCCTGCTCGCCGCGCTGAACGAGGGGGGGCTCGTATCGGGGGGCGAGGTCCCGCGGCAGGTGAGCGGCGTGGCGACGTTCGGGAAGGACTACCTGATCCTGGCCGGCTACCAGCTCGACCCCGAGATCTCCTCGGAGATCGAGGCGCTCCAGAAGAACCTCACGATGTACAAGCGGCTCGGGGTCTACACCTGGCTCTCCGAGCGGAGCCTCTGGGTGTTCGCGGGGCTCTGGTCGGTGGTGCTCGGGCTCGTGAGCTTCATCCTCGCCACCCTCGTCTCGCGCAGCATCGCCCGGCCGATCGTGGCGCTGGAGAGCGGCATGGAGCGGATCTCCGCGGGCGATCTGGCGCACCGCGTCGCTCCCGCCGGCACGCGCGAGGTGCGCTATCTGGGCAACGCCTTCAACCGGATGGTCGAGGAGATCCAGACCTCGCGGCGCGCCCTCCTGCGGGCCGAGCGGCTCGCGGCCTGGCGCGAGGTGGCGCGCGCCGTGGCGCACGAGATCCGTAATCCGCTCACGCCGATCCAGTTCGCGCTGCAGCGGCTCCAGGAGGAGGCCCGCCGTCCCGCGCCGCGCGCCGAGGTGATCGGCGAGAACGCCGAGTCGATCCTCCGCGAGGTGCGCTCGCTCCAGGAATTCGTCACCGCCTTCTCGGCGGTCGCGCAGCTCCCGGAGCCCAAGCCCGCCCCCTGCGACGTGCCGGCGCTGGTCGAGGACGTGGCGCGGCTCTATCGCGGCTCCTCGCGCGTGGAATTCCGCGTTGAGGTGGAGCGCCCCGTTCCCTTAGCCTGGGCCGACTCCGGCCAGATCCAGCGCGTGCTCGTCAACCTGATCAAGAACGCGATCGAGTCGATGGGCTCGGAGGGCGTGGTCACGCTTCGCGTGCGCCGGGACGGGGACGCCAGCGCCGGCGCCGCTTCGGTCGCGCTCGACGTGGAGGACACCGGGCCCGGCATGGACCCGGCCACCCTGGAGCGCGCGACGCATCCCGGCTTCACCACCAAATCGAGCGGTAGCGGATTGGGGCTCACCCTGGTGCAGCGCATCGTGGAACAGCACGGCGGCCGCTTCGAGCTCGATTCGAGCCCGGGCGTCGGCACGCGCGCGACCGTGACGATCCCCACCGTTCCGGAAGAGAACGAAGCCCCGGCCGCGCCCGTCGCGAGCGGCGACGGCGCGAAGGCGAGCGCGTGAGCGCGTCCAGGATCCGCGTCCTCGTCGTCGACGACGAGCCCTCCGTCCTCCTCGAGACCTCGGCCAGCCTCAAGCGCAGCTACGAGGTGCTCACCGCCTCGCGCGCCGAGGAGGCGGAGAAGATGCTGGCCGATCAGCGCGTGGATCTCCTCCTCACCGATCTTCGCCTCCCCGGCAAGGACGGCATCGCCCTGCTCGAGAGCGTGAAGGCCTCCCACCCCCACGTGCCGGTGGTGCTCATGTCCGGTCACGGCACCATCGAGGAGGCGGTCAAGGCGATCCGGCTCGGCGCGGTCGATTTCGTCGAGAAGCCGTTCGGTCCCGAGCGCCTCCAGGTCACCGTGGAGCGGGCCCTGGAGCTCAAGGCGCTGCAGCGCGAGAACGAGCGGCTCCGCTCCATCACCGGCGCGGCCGACGAGATGGTGGGCAAGAGCCGGGTGCTGGACCAGATCCGCGGCGAAGCCTCCAAGGTCGCGAAGACCGACGCCAAGGTGCTCATCAGCGGGGAGAGCGGCACGGGCAAGGAACTGGTCGCGCGCTCGATCCATCGGATGAGCGCGCGCGCGCGCGGACCGTTCGAGAAGCTGAACTGCGCGGCGCTTCCCAAGGACCTGGTCGAGAGCGAGCTCTTCGGCTACGAGAAGGGCGCGTTCACGGGAGCGGCGCAGATGAAGCGCGGCCGGCTGGAAGCGGCCGACCAGGGGACCCTCTTCCTGGACGAGGTCGGCGACATGAGCCTGGAAACCCAGGCCAAGTTCCTTCGCGCCATCGAGACCGGCGAGATCGAGCGCCTCGGGGGCACGCGCACGATCGCGGTGGACACCCGGATCCTGGCCGCGACGAACAAGGATCTTCCGGCGGAGATCCAGGCCGGCCGCTTCCGCGAAGACCTCTACTACCGGCTGAACGTGGTGCCGATCCACATCCCGCCGCTCCGGGCCCGGCGCGAGGACGTGCCGCTCCTGGTGGCGCACTTCGTCCAGCGCTTCGGCGCCGAGCACCCGCGCGGCCCGCGCACGGTGACCCCGGCCGCGATGGAGCGGCTGACCCAGTACGCCTGGCCGGGGAACATCCGCGAGCTGAAGAACCTGATCGAGCGCCTCCTGATCATGACCGACGGCGATGCGATCGAGGTGGCCGACGTGGAGGACGCGCTTCCCGTGAACGCGGGAGACGAGCCGCCCAGCGAGATCCGCGCGGCGCGCGACAAGGCCGAGCGCGACACGATCCTCGCCATGCTCCGCGACTGCCAGTGGAACGTCAGCGAGGCCTCCCGCCGCCTCGGCATGGACCGCGGATATCTCCATCGGAAGATCAAGCGCTATGGGTTGTCGCGCGACGGCGCGTAGCGCCGCCGCGGCGGTCCTCGCGTCGGTCCGGGCCTCCGCGACGGCCGCGGTCGTTTGCGCCGCGGCGGCGGCGGCCTCGGCGGGGGGCGGCGTCGCGCCGGCCGCGGCCCAGTCCTCCGCCGACAGCCTGGCCGCGCGCGCGCCAGTCCTGCGAACGCCGGCGGGATGGGAGACGCTCGCCACCGGACTCCCCGAGGAGACCCGCCTCAAGCTGCGGCCGGGCTTCCGCTACGACCGTGTGGACGGTGCGGTGCCCGCGGCCGGCGTCGCGTTCCAGAGCGAGCGCGATCCCGATCCCTTCGTCTACGCGACCGCCTCCTACGCCACCGGGCGCGACCGGTTGCTCGGCGAGGCGGGGTTCGAGGCGCCGATCGGCGATCCCACGTGGCTCCGCGTCGGAGCGGACGCCTTCCGCCGCACCGCGACCGAGGACGACTGGATCGTGGGAGACCTCGAGAACACGATCTTCGCGCTGGTCGCGCGCACGGACTACCGCGACTGGTACGAGGCGACGGGATGGGACGGCCATGTGCGGGTGGAGCCCGGCCGCGACGTGGCGGTCACCGGGGCCATCCGCATCCAGAACGAGTCCTCGCTTCCGACGCGCGTGCGCTTCTCCCTCTTCGGCAAGCACGACCGCTTTCGCCCCAATCCGCCGGTGCGGTCCGGCGACGAGGGGCTCCTCTCGGTGTCGCTCCGGGTCGGCCCCGAGCGGCTCCCCGTGGGAGGAGGCACGAACGGAACCGCGGCCTACGAGCGCGCCGGCGGCGTCCTGGGACGCGACTTCGATTACGGGCGCGCGCGCGCCACCCTCCGCGCGCTGCACCGCTTCTCGAAGCGCACGCTGGTCCGGGCCCGGGCGATCGGCGGCTCGACGCGCGAGGGCGTCCTTCCGCCCCAAAAGGTCTGGCACGTGGGCGGGATCGGCACCCTGCGCGGCCACGACTACAAGGCGTTCTCGGGCGACCAGTTCTTCGTGGCCAACACCGAATGCCTGGTGCGGGTGCGCAAGCAGTTCTTCCCGTTCGCCTTCCTCGACTGGGGCGCGGCATGGTTCGGCCGGGCGAACCTGGACCGCCAGCAGCCGGGGTTCGACGGCGGCGCCGGCTTCCTCGTCGGCGAGAACGGCCTGGCCCTCACCGTCGCGCGCGACCTCCGCCGATCGGACGCGCCGCTCCGCTTCGGCGTCCGCCTCGGCGCGAGCTTCTGAGGCGCCGTGCGATTCCGCGCCCTGCCCCTTCTGCTCGCGTTCACCGCGATCACGACGCTCGCGGCGGTAGGCGCCGCGCCGGCGCGCGCGGAGAACGACCTCGGCCTCCAGGTGGATACGGTGGAGGTCTCGTCGGGCGCCGTGCTCGTCTCCTACCGCGTGGAGAAGCCCTTCACGCCGCGACTGGAGGAAACGCTGCTCCAGGGAATGCCGGCCACGATCGTGTACGAGGTGGGGCTCTGGAAGCGGCGGGTCTTCTGGTTCGATAAACTGATCGTGGCGATGAAGAACGAGCACCGCGTCATGTACGACCCCTGGCGCGACCGGTTCCGCGTGCGCTCGGGGGTGGGGATCGAGGCCAGGACGCGCTCCTTCCCTTCGATCGATTCGCTGGAGGCCACGCTCTTCGATGTCCGGCGCCTCCCCGTCTCGCTCCTCACCGCGCTGGAGCCGGAGGGCTCGTACTACGTCACGGTGCGCGTGCTGATCCGGCCGCTGGCGGAGGAGGACCTGGGGGAGGTCGAGGACTGGCTCGCGGGCGAGGGGAAAGAGCCGGACGGATCGCAGCGGGGGCTGCCGCGCTATCTCTTCGGGATCACCGCGAACCTGAGCGGCCTGGGCGACCGCACCGCGGTGGCGCGAAGCGCCCACTTCACGCCGGCGCGGCGCTTTGCCGCGGCCGGCGTGAGGTAGGAACCCTAGCTAGGGAGCGTCCGAGGTGCCGTCCACCGGCCGGGGCGCTTCGGCCGTGGGCGGAGGGGGCGTCGCGACGCCGGGCGCCGGAGCGGGCGGAGGCATTTCCGCGCCCGAAGGGGACGGCCCGCGCCGCAGCGGGCCCCAGTTGTAGCTGCGCCACGCCAGACCGCCTCCCTGCGCGAAGCTGAGCCAGAGAGCGCCCAGGCCCGCCACCGTCAGGATGAAGGCGAGCGCGCCGGCGGCGATCCCGAACGCGATGCTGAGCGGATGGAAGAGCATCACGCCCGCGAAGCCCGCGATCTGCCCCATCAGCTTCAGCAACAGGATCAGCACCATGCCCACCCCGATCGCCAGGATCGGCGACTTGTCGCGCCCGCGCTCGCCGAGCACGCGGCGGCCGAGGTAGAGAAGCCCGTTCACGTAGCCCAGGAACATCAGGAAGATGGCGCCCACCACGAGGCCGACGATCGCGAGAACGAGCGCGATCACGAGCAGCAGGGCGACCGGAATGCCGATGATCGTGATGCAGAGGATCACGATGGCGATGGCCGCCAGCAGCACGAGCGAGATGATCCCGACGGGGATCGCGACCACGAGCCCCGCCATGGTGAGCAGCCCCATGACGAACGACTTCCCGAACCGCTCGCGCATCAGAACCGACGCCCGGACGATGCCGTCCTTCCAGAGCAGCAGGGCGAGCCAGGCGAAGAAGAGCGTGAGAATGAGCTTCACGATGGTGCCGACCAGCCAGGCGCCGAACATGGGCACGCCCATCAGGCCCAGCATCGGCAGCATTCCCCAGCCGTGCCAGAAGCGGTGCGTCCCGATCGAGACGTTGCTCCCCGCGACCGAGGCGCTGTCGGTGGTGTTCACGCCGCCGCCCAGGCTGACCGCGTCCCCTTCGACGACGCCGGCCCCCTTCACTTCGACGGTCCCGCCGACCGAGGTGACGTCCCCCTTCACGCGGCCGTAGACCGTCACGTTGCCGCCGATCGCGACCACGTTCCCCTCGACCACCTTGTCGGCGGGGATCGTGATGTCCTCGCCGAACCGGACCAGGTCGTTTTCGCCGTTGTCGTCATTGCTGTTGGCGTCCGGAGGCTCGGGAACGTCCGGAGGCTCGGGAACGTCGGGCGCGACCACCGCGTCCGGCTTGGACGGAAGCGCCGGGGCGTGCTTGCCGCTCTTGGTCTCGCTGACGCGCACGCGGAAGCCGGACTCGTCCGACGTCGTGTCGGCGGGCGGACGCGGCGCGGTTTTCGCAGCCGTTCGGGCGGGGGCGGCGAGCGCCTCCGGAGCCGGAGCCAGTCCCGCGATCAGCAGAGCGAGGAGCGCGAGCAGGAAGCGGCGCGGAGTGCGAAGGCTCGATGCAGTCCGCGCCCCGGAATCAGAGCGCCAGGCACGCATGGCCGATACCCCTTTCGTTGCGGGAGGGTCGCAGGATCCAGAAGATGGCGACTCCCAGGGTGAGAAGGAACGCGCCGGCGATCTGCGACTCCGGCGATTGGAGCACGACGAGCGCGGCGCGCGGCAGCGCGCTAAGGGTATGGAACGCCGCCCAGACCTGCCGCGCGAACGGTCCATAGAACGAGATCTCCGCGGCGACCTGCTTCGGAACGGAGACGAGCAGGTCGATGACGCCGCCGATCGCGCGCGAGAAGGCCGTTCCCGGCGTCGGGAGGCCGTACTGCGCCGCGAGCTTCGGGTAGATCGCGAGGAGCCCCGCCGTGATCGCGAACGACGCCGCGAGCGCCAGGGCGCCGGCGCGGCGCGCGAGCCGGCGGATGCGGGCGGGGCGCGTCACCGCGGCCACCACGCGATCCTCGAGCCAGGCCGGAGCCTCGATCGAGGGGAGGCGCCGCGCGTGCTGGGCGATCAGCCGGTGCGCCTCGAGGCGCTGGCGGCATCCGGCGCACGACTCGACGTGGCTCAGGATGGCCCGGGCCACGGCCGGATGGATGGCGCCGTCCACGAGGGCGGTGAGCTCGCTCCGGCAGGCGGCACAGGTCAGGTTGGTCTTCACGGCATCGTTCCTCGTCGTGGTTCTCGGGCGGTCAGTTTCCGTCGCAAGTTCTCGTGCGCCCGGTGCAGCCTCACCTTCACGGTCCCGAGCGGGATTCCCAGCGTCTCCGCGATCTCCTCGTAGGAGAACTCCTCGCGGTAGCGGAGGTGGAGGATCGCCCGGTAGTGCTCGGGCAGCTCGGCCACCAGGGCTTGGAACCGCTCCTCGGCCCACTCCAGCCGGAGCCCCTCTTCGGGCCCGGGGCCCGGATCCACCGCCTCCACCGCGGGGCCGTCCTCGTCGGAGAGATCCTCCAGCGCGATGGGCCGCCGCTTCCGGCGCCGGATCAGATCCAGCGCCAGGTTGGACGCGATCTTGAAGAGCCAGGAGCGGAGCGGCCGGTCCGGGTCGTACGTGTGCAGGGACCGGAGCACCCGGATGAACGTCTCCTGCGCCACCTCCGCAGCGTCGTCGGGATTGCCGGTGATGCGCCAGGCCAGGTTCACCACCGGCGTCTGATAGGCCCGCACCAGCTCGCGGTAGGCCCGGTCGTCCCGGGCCAGGCACCGCCGGACCAGCTCCCGATCATCGGCCGCCACTAGCGCCGGCCCCTCCTCGGGACCGTCACGTTCGTTACGAGTCCGGAGCCCGCCAAGTTTCGTCCAAATCGAGTCATCGGGGATTCGGGAGGGTCTTCCGGCGCGCGGCCGGGACCCGGGCGCGGACCGTAGGCGGCCGGCCGAAGGAGCGTCAAGGCTTTTCCCTTGATCCCCTCGCGAAGAGCGCCTAGCGTGCGAGCGCCATGACCGAGATCGAATCCGTATTCGCTCGCGAAATCCTCGACTCCCGCGGCCAGCCGACCGTGGAGGTGGAGGTCGCCCTCTCCGGAGGCGCCATCGGCCGCGCCGCCGTGCCCTCGGGCGCCTCGACCGGCTCCCGGGAAGCGCTGGAGCTGCGCGACGGGGACGCCAAGCGCTACCTGGGCAAGGGGGTCTCCCGCGCCGTCCAGAACGTGAACGAGACGATCGCGGCGCGGATCGTGGGCGAGGACGCCTCCGACCAGGCCGGCGTGGACGGGATCCTGATCGAGCTGGACGGCACCCCCACCAAGAAGAACCTCGGCGCCAACGCCGTGCTGGGGGTCTCGCTCGCCTGCGCCAAGGCGGCGGCCGACGCGCACCTGCTCCCGCTGTACCGCTACCTGGGCGGAGCCGGGGCGCGCACGCTGCCCGTTCCGCTCATGAACGTGATCAACGGCGGCGCGCACGCGGACAACAATCTCGACATCCAGGAATTCATGATCGTCCCGCTGGGAGCGCCTTCGTTCCGCGAAGCGCTCCGCTACGGCGCGGAGGTGTTCCACACGCTGAAGCGCCTCCTCAAGGACAAGGGGCTCGTGACGGCCGTGGGCGACGAAGGGGGCTTCGCGCCGAATCTCAAGAGCAACGCCGAGGCGCTCGACCTGCTCGTCGGCGCCATCGAGAAGGCGGGCTTCCGGCCGGGCACCGACGTCGCGCTCGCGGTCGACGTCGCCGCCTCGGAGCTGTTCGACAACGGGACCTACGCCCTGGACGGACGGCATGGGATCGATTCGGGCGGAATGATCGGCTATCTCAAGGGCCTCGCCGACCGCTACCCGATCGTATCGATCGAGGACGGCCTTGCCGAGGGGGACTGGGACGGATGGCGCCGGCTCACCGAAGAGCTGGGCGACGCGGTCCAGATCGTCGGCGACGACATCTTCGTCACCAATCCGGCCATTCTCCGGCGCGGGATCGACGAGGGCGCCGCGAACTCGATCCTGGTCAAGCTGAACCAGATCGGCACCGTGACGGAGACCCTGGACGCGATCGGCATGGCGACGCGCGCGGGATTCACCACGGTGATCTCGCACCGCTCCGGCGAAACCGAGGATTCCTCGATCGCCGATCTCGCCGTGGCCGTGAACGCGGGGCAGATCAAGACCGGCTCCCTCTCCCGCAGCGACCGGATCGCGAAGTACAACCAGCTCCTCCGCATCGAGGAGCAGCTGGCCGACGCGGCCGTCTACCCGGGCGCGGCGGCGTTCCGCGGATCGTCGGCGGCGAAGCTCGCCGGATCGGGCGCGGCCCGCCCCGGCGCGCGCGGGAACTCCGGCGCGGCCGCCGCGCGGGCCTGACCGTTGCTCCGGTCCCCGTACCAGAGCCCCGACGGACCGCCGCGCGAGCGCGCAAAGCGGTTCCTTCGCCTTCCGCCCAAGGAGACGCGCCAGAAGCACCCCGTCCTCTGGATCGCGGGGCTCGCCTTCCTGGCCTGGCTGCTCTGGTCGTTCGTGGGAAGCGACACCGGCCTGTTCCGCACCGCCGCCCTGAAGCGCGAGACCGCGGCGCTCGAGAAGCGGAAGCTGGAGCTGACCGCGCGCGCCGAGGCGCTCGAGGCGCGGCGTAAGGAGCAGGCCAAGGATCCGCTCCTCGAGGAGCGGGTCGCCCGCGAGCGCTTCCACCTCGTCAAGAAGGACGAGATCGTCTACCGCTATCAGGACGACGGAGCCGACTCCGGGCGCTGACCCTTCGCGGGGTCGAGACGCATCGCGGCGATGATCGCGCGGAAGCGCGGCTCGCCGCGAAGCGGGTCGAAGCGGGGCGCCACGTTCAGCCAGATCATCGCGCGGTCGCGGCCGCGCAGCGCCTGCTCCAGGAAGTCGAGCGCGATCCCCCGCTCCCCCAGCGCCAGGTGGATCGCCGCCAGACGGTAGCGCGACACGTAGCGCCTCCCCGATTCCTCCGTCAGCTCGCTCAAAAGCTTCCGCGCCTCCTCCGTTCGCCCGGCGATCGCGAGCGCATGCCCGAGGAGCGTGGTCGCCGAGAGCTCCGACGGGAGGAGCGCGTGCGCCCGATGGTACGCCGCGATGGCGTCGTCGTAGCGGCCCAGCTGCTCGTAGGCGCCGCCCAGACTGCGGAGCGCCGGCGCGAACGTGGGGTCCAGCTCGAGCGTCCGCTGCTGCTGCGCCGCCGCCTCGTCGTAGCGCCGCGCGTAGAAGAGGTGGATCCCGAGCGAGGTGCTGACCACGAGCGAGAGCGGGTCCAGGTCGCGCGCGCGGCGCGCCGCGGCGATCGCTTCGTCGTGGCGCGAGGTCAGGGACATGAGGTCGCCGTACCAGTGGTACGCGGCGGCGCTGTTCGGATCGAGCGCCAGCGCGCGGCGGAACGCCGCCTCCGCGGCCGGCCAGTCCCAATTCGCGTCGGTGCGAAGGGCGCCCAGCGAGACGTACGCCTCGGCCAGCTGGTCGTCCAGCGCCAGTGCGCGCTCGACGGCCGCCGCGGCGCGCGGATACGCCTCCATCGGCGGGACGTAGTCGTAGTTCGCCAGCGTGAGCCACGCGTCGGCGATCCCCGAGTGGGCCGGAGCCCACGCCGGGTCGCGCGCGATCGACCGCTCGAAGCATTCGATGGCGCGCCGCGCCGCCGCCTCGTTCCGCCGGTTCCAGTAGAAGCGCCCGCGCAGGTACTCTTCGTAGGCGGCGGGATCCACCCGCTTCGGGTTCACGAGCCGCGCCCGCTCCTCGTGCGTCACGTGCACCTGGATCTCCTCGGCGATCGCCTGCGCCAGCTCCGACTGGAGCGCCAGCACGTCGTGGACGTCGCGCTCGTAGCTGCGCGCCCAGAGATGGCGGTCGCTCGTGGCGTCGATGAGCTGCGCGGTCACGCGCACGCGGTCCGCCGAGCGCGCCACCGCCCCCTCGACGATCGCGTCCACCTCGAGCGCTCGCGCGATCGCGGGCAGCGGCTCCGCGGTTCCCTTGTAGCGCATGACCGAGGTGCGCGAGACGACGCGCAGCGCGCGCACCTGGGCGAGCGTGGCGATGAGCGCCTCCGTCATCCCGTCCACGAAGAACTCCTGGTCGGGCGCTCCGGTCAGGTTGGCCAGCGGGAGCACGGCGACCGACGCGATCGTGGTCGCCGCGGCCGCGGCGACGACGCCCGCCGCGCCCTCGGAGCCGTCGGACGCGCGCCCCGATTCGCGCAGCGCCGAAGCCACGTGTGACGCCGAAGCGGGCCGCCGCGCCGGATCCTTCTCCAAGAGCGCCTGGACGAGGCGCGAACACTCCTCGGAGAGATGGGGCGCCCAGGTCGATGGGGGCGGCGCCGGCGCGTTCAGGATCTCGTTGATGAGCGCGGTCGCGGGCTCGGCCTGGAAGGGACGCCGCCCGGTCGTCATCTCGTAGAGCAGGACGCCCAGCGAGTAGAGATCGGCGCGCGGATCGAGGGCGCGGCCCAGGAGCTGCTCGGGCGCCATGTAGGGGAGCGTCCCCACGAGGGCGCCGCTCAGCGCGTCCGCGGTCGAGTCGGCGCTCGAGACGGAGGCGGGACGGAAGAGCGCGAGCCCGAAGTCGAGGAGCTTCAGCCGTCCGCGCTCGTCGATCATCACGTTCCCGGGCTTCAGATCCCGGTGAATGACGCCGCGATCGTGCGCCGCACCCAGCGCGTCGGCGATCTCGGCGCCGTACACCCGCGCGATCCCCTCGGAGAGCGGACCGCGCTCGAGGCGGGAGGCGAGCGTCTCGCCCGTGACCAGCTCCATCACGATGAAATCCACGCCGTCGGCGGTCTCGACGTCGTGAATGGTGCTGATGCCCGGATGGTTGAGCTGCGAGAGGGTGCGGGCCTCGCGCCGCAAGCGGTCGCGGGAGGCCGCGTCGGCGGCGTCGGAGCGCAGGATCTTGAGGGCGACTTCGCGGCCCAGCCGTTCGTCGCGCGCCCGATAGACCTCGCCCACGCCGCCCGAGCCGAGCGGTTCGAGGATCCGATAGCGCTGAAGGGTGCGGCCGACGGCGAGATCGCCTGAGCGTTCCGATGACTCCACGACACCCCCGAGGTTTCCGTCTTGGATGCGCGGCCGAGGCTGGAAGGAAAGCACTTTACACGAGGGCGGCGTTCGGGGAGTATTCCCCTGCGGGGTGGAGCAGCCTGGTAGCTCGTCGGGCTCATAACCCGAAGGTCAGAGGTTCAAATCCTCTCCCCGCAACCACTTTGCGAAGGGGCCGCGAGCCATGCTCACGGCCCCTTCCCTATTTCCGAAGCCGGCGAACCCGGTCGCAGCGCTCTCTACCTGGCGCTGCCCGCGCCGCCCTTGGCGCCCGCGCCCGCCTCCGCCCTCGCGCCCAGCGCACGGTCCACGGCCGCCCCCTCCCGCTCGCGCAGCTCCAGGCAGTCCTGCGTTCCCTCCGCGACCTTGGCCAGCATGTTCATCGTCCCCGCCTTCTGGTTCTTGGGATCGGCGAAGAAGGCCTGCGCCGACTGGAGGCGCGTCGCTGAGCACCCCCCCGCCGAGAACGGGATGAACATGGCGTACTCCGGCGGCATCCGCGCGACCACCTCCTGGTAGTGCCCCGTCCACCAGGCCCACACCTCGTCGCGCTGGCGCGGCAGGGCGCCGATCGCCTGGGGGATCTCGTAGTACTCCTGGGGCCGCAGGGGGCCGGTCAGCACGTAGTCGAGCGCGCGGCGGCGCAGCGCCGGATCGCGAAACGTCCCGAGCGCCGAGAGGAAGTACCCGCGCTCGGCGGGAACGGTGGCGGCCTCGAAGCGCCGCTGGTACTCCCCGAAGCGCGTCGAGTCCCCCCGGATCGCGGAGAGACGCAGCGACTGGGCGATCAGGGAGGGGTCGATCGAGGCGCGGTCGCGGAGGAACGACGCCGCGAGCGCCTCGGCGTGCCCGAGAACCTCCTCGTCGTGCCCCTCGTCGCCCAGCCAGTCGTACAGGGAGGGGCGCACCAGGGACACCGCTTCGTCCTCGCCCGGCTTCCGGTCGATGCCGAATCGCCGCATGGCAGGCCCCAGGAGACGGCGCACGTAGGCCGCGAAGCCGCCCTCGTTCGTGTCGGTGACGAATACGTCCTCGACGCCGGTGAGCGCGTTGGCGAGCGATTGGATCACGAGCGGATTGGAATCCTCGGAGAATCCGGCGAGGGCTTCGAGGTATCGATCTCCGTGGATCGCGCCCGAGTGGAGGAGCCCCGTCGCGTTCTGGACGAACCCGACGCGCTCGCGCGCGGTGAGCGCCGTCGGCGCGTCGGCGATCAGCGAGGGGAGGGAGCCGGCATCCACGCTCCAGCGGTAATAGCCCCCCTCGTCCGCGTTGGGATGCACCCACGGAGGCGTCTTGCCCGGAAGGCGCACCGTCATCCGCTCCTGGTCGAGGAGCACCGACAGCGTCTTCGGCTTCCCGCCCGATATCCAGAGGAGCGTGACCGGGATTTTCCAGAGGGTGCGCTCGGGAGCGGCCACGCCGTAGTTCAGGAACCGTTTCTGGGAGAGCTCCACCTCGCCGCTCCTCTTGAGCTCGGCGTTCACGACCGGAACGCCGGGCTGATCGAGGAAGCTCGCGAGCACGCCCGGAACGTCCTTTCCCGAAGCGCGGCCGAGCGCGTTCCAGAGGTCCTTTCCCTCCGCGCTGCCGTAGGCATGCTCCTTCAGGTAGCCCACCACGCCCTTCCGGAAGACCTCCGGCCCGATCCAGCGCTCCGTCATGTAGAGCACCGCCTGCCCCTTGTGGTAGGCGAGGTCGTCGGCCGCCTCGTACAGGTTGTCCATCGTCTTCACCGGCCGGCGCACGGCGTGGGTCGCGAGCTGCGCGTCGGTCGCTAAGGCGCGCTCGCCGTCGCTGAGCTCGTGCAGCGGGATCCGGTAGGCGGGAAAGACCTGGTCGGCGATCTTGTCCCCCATCCACTCGGCGAACGATTCGTTCAGCCAGAGGTCGTCCCACCACTTCATCGTCACGTAGTCGCCGAACCACATGTGCGCCATCTCGTGCGCGGTGAACACGGCGAAGGTCCGCTTCTGCGAGGCGCTGATCGACTTCTCGTCGAAGAGCAGGAACTGGTCTCCGTAGGTGATCGCGCCGGGGTTCTCCATGGCGCCGGGAGAGAACTCCGGCACCGCGATGAGATCCAGCTTCTCGTAGGGATAGGGGATCCCGAACCATCGCTCCAGCGCGTCGAACAGGGGCGGGGTCATCGTCGCGGCCGTGCTCGCGAGCGCTTTCGAGCCCTGCGGCACCACGACGCGGCCAGGCACGCGCAGCCCGGAAATCGGAACGAACTCCAGGGGGCCCACCGCCATCGCGATCAGGTAGGAAGGAAGCGGCTTCGTCTTCCCGAAGACCAGCGTGCGGACGCCGCCCGCGCGGGTGTCCTTCTCCACGGGCGTGTTCGAGACCGCTTCCTGCCCGTCGGGGATGGAGAGCGTGACCTGCCAGGGAACTTTGTAGGCGGGCTCGTCCCAGCACGGGAAGGCCTTGCGCGCGTCCACCGCCTCGAATTGCGTGTAGGCGTACCAGCGACCGCCGGTCTCCAGCCGGAAGAGCGAAGCGGCCGTCCGGTCGAAGTCGTTCACGAAGTCGATCGTGAGGACGTAGTCCCCCGGAGCGATCGTCGCGGTCCCCTTCGCGGTCACGATCCCGTGGTCGTCGGGCCCATAGGCCAGGAGCGTCTTCCCGTCCGCGCCGGCCAGCTCCACGCGGCGCAGATCCAGGGCCTGGGCGTGGAAGCGGATCGTCTCCGTGGGTTGCCGCACCGTCAGGTCCACGCGCACGGTCCCCGTGTAGTCCGGTTTCGAGGGGTCCAGCTGAAGCTGCACCGCTTCGAATCGGGGCTGGACGTCGGTCGGCAGCCTCGCCTCGTCCGCTCGAGCGACCGAGGCGGCGGCGAGGGTGAGAACGATCGCGGAAAACAGAACGTGCGAACGGCGCGGGACCCGCGGATTCATCGGCGATTTCCCCCTGTCGGCGGCATGGAACCCGAGTATCGCACGGAGCACCCTGGAACCGCCCAGGGCAAAGAGGTGTGTTAGAATGGCACACTCAGGGGGAGTCCCAGGGGTAATGGTCAAGCCCGACATCCAGCCAGGAGAACCCAGACCATGAAACTCCACCATCTTAGGACCCAGCTTCGCTATGCCCGCTCCTTCCAGGCGGCCCTTCTGGTCGGCGGCCTTGCCGTCATCGGCCTCTGGGGCTGTGGCAAGGACAACGTCGCCGCGCCCCACCGTGTTCCGCTCACCCTGGAAGCCCAGGGTTCCGGCGCCCCGACCCAGCGCTTTTCCACGGCCGCGATGCTGAGCGCCGCCTCGGCCCAGGACACGATCCCGGTGACCTTCACCCGGGCGCTGATCACGGTTCGCGACATCCGGTTCGTCCTGCCCGAAGGCGAGGACCGGGCCGACACGCTCGGGCTCGGCGACAACGATTCGACCGACGCCGAGGGGAGCGACACGGGCGGCCAGGTCCGCTTCCACGGCCCGTTCGTCATCGATCTCCTGGCCGGCGACGCCCAGTCGCTGGGAACGCAGATGGTCCCGGCCGGCGTCTACTCCATGATCATGGGCCACCTCCAGGCGCTCGCCGCCGGCGGCCCGCTCGCGACGCAATATCCCGATCTGGTCGGGGCGACGATCCTCCTCGAAGGGGACATCGCCGGAGCCGGCGGCGGCCACTTCGTCTACACGGCGCGGATCGACGACGAGTTCATCATCCACGGATCGTTCAACGTCACGGGCGACAAGCCGGTGACCACGTTCCTGGTCTTCGACCTCTCGAAGCTCCTCATGGACCGCGACGGCCACTTCCTGGATCCGAGGAATCTGGACAACGACCAGGCGATCCGCCAGGCGATCCGTCATGCGATCAAGATGGGGGTCGATCGGAACCGGGACGGCGAGCCGGACGACGAACTGAGCGTGGCCGACTAGGAACGCCTCGCGTATCGTGATGGGCGGTGACCCCGCACAATCCGATCGTGCAGTTCCTGATCTTCGTCCTGCTGATGCTGGCGCCGCTCTGGCTCGTCGGCTGTTGAGCGGCGCGTGACGTAAACGAGGGCGGTCGCGATCCGCGGCCGCCCTCTCGTCGTTCTCCGCGGCGCTCAGTCGGCGATCGGCAGCCAGGTCCCCATCTGATCGCTGAGCCGCGCGGTGTCGAGCACCTTCTGGATCTCGACCCCCTCGGCGAAGGTCGGGCCCAGCGGCGCTCCTTCGCGGATGGCGTCGTGCAGGCGCGACACCATGACGCGGAAGGGCGCGAGCAGCGGCATCTCCGGCGTCGCGGGAAGGTCCAGGTCGGCGGGGATCGTCAGCTCCTCCAGCGCGCCCTTCGCGTCGCGGCGTCCGATCCGCCGCGCCTCCTCGATCACGAAAGCGTCGTCCGACCCGAAGACCTCCATGCTCTCCCGGCGCGCTCGGCTTCCCGCGAACAGATCCACGACGGCGGTGGCCCCTGACTCCATCTCCAGGAGCAGCGTGAAGCAATCGTCGGCGGTGATCGCCTGGTGCCCCGGCGGTAGGCCGGGCGCCGTCGCGGCCAGGGTGCGCAGGCGGCAGAAGACGCGCCGCACCGGGCCCGCCCAATGGGTGATCGCGTCCACGTGATGGGAACCGAGCGCCCCCAGGAACCCTCCCCCGCGCTGGCGGTCGGCGAGCCAGGTGACCCGCCGCGCCGGATCGCGCGCCCATCCGGGGATCCGATCCTGGATCGCCAGGTGCTCCAGGCGCCCCAGCGTTCCCTCCTGGATCAGGCGGCTCATGAGGGCGCGCGCGGGCATGTAGCGGAACTCGTGATTGACCACGTTCACCACGCCCTGCGCCTTGGCCAGCGCGGCCAGCTCCTTCGCCTGCGCCGTGTTCATCGCGAACGGCTTCTCGCAGAGGACGTGGCGCTTCCGCTCCAGCGCCGCCCGTGCCACGGGGTAGTGGAGATCCACCGGGGTCACGATGCTGACGAGGTCCGCCTCGACCTCGTCGAGCATCTTCTTCCAGTCGTCGGTGGCGTAGGCGATGCCGAGCGAGGCGGCGGCGGCCCGGGCCGATTCCATGTGACCGCTCGCGATCCCCACGATGGTGAAGTTGGGGTTCTGCGCGAACGCGGGTGCGTGGACCTTGGCGCCGAAGCCGGAGCCGGCGATCAGGACGCGGATAGGCGCGGGGGAGGGCATGGCCGCGGATTGTAGCGGGTTCAGGGCCGGCCGGGGAAACCGGGTGCGGCGGTGACGGCGCGCGCCTGGACCAGGTGCCGGCGCTCGTGCGCGGCCATGAGCGCGAACGCCATGCCGAGGCTGAAACGGAAGAGCGGCATCGCCGGCGAGGCGACGCGCAGCCGGCCGAGATCGAGACCGCGCGAGGCGTCGAGACGCTCCACGAACGCGGCCCCCAGCGCATCGAACTCATCGAGAATGGCCGCGGGAGAACCCGAAAAGGGCTGCGGCGCGAAGATGGCGGGCGCCTTGAAGCGCTGCCGGGCCGGCGGCTCCAGCATCGACACCGCCCAGCGGCTGAGCCAGGGATGCCGGTAGGGGCCCTCCCCCGTCCGCCCCCGGCGCCGGCCCTCTTCGATCGCGCGGTCGAACGAAGGGAGGTAGGCGCGCCCGGTCTGGATCAGGTGCAGCAGGCATTCGGCGATCGACCAAGCTTCCGGCCCGGGGCGCCAGCGGAGCTGGATCTCCGAGCATTCCGCGAAGAGCTCCCGCGCCGCCCGGCGGTTGTCCGCGAGCTGCCGGCGACAGGAATCGCGGTCGTTGGCCGCCTCCAGCCGGAGATTGCGCGCGGTGTCGGTCATCGCGCGCTCCAACTTCCCGCTTGCGCGCGAAGCGCCGTCCGATGGAACGTGGCCGCCGTCATGAGCCCGAACGCTAACCCATTTCTCTGGGGCGTGGCCACCTCCGCGCATCAGGTCGAAGGCGGCAACGACCGAAACGACTGGTGGGACTGGGAGCAGCAGCCCGGGCGCATCCGGGGCGGCGCCCGGTCGGGATCGGCGTGCCTGGGGTGGGAGCGCTACGAGGAAGACCTCGACCTGGTTCGCGCGCTGGGGTTGAACGCGTATCGCTTTTCGCTGGAGTGGAGCCGGATCGAGCCGGAGCCCGGCCGCTACGACGAATCGGCGATCGCGCACTACCGTGCCGTGGTGGAGGGCTGCCGCGCGCGGGGCCTAACGCCGCTCGTCACCCTGCACCACTTCACCAATCCGCGCTGGTTCGCGGCGCTCGGGGGATGGGAAGAGCGAAGGAACCTGCCCCACTTCGAGCGCTTCGCGCGTCTGGCGGGCGAGCGCTACGGCGACCTCGTGGACCGATGGGTCACCGTGAACGAGCCGGAGGTCTACGGCTTCTACGGCTACGCGAGCGGCATCTGGCCTCCGGGCGTGAGCGACCGCTCCCGCGCGCTGCAGGTGATCGCGAACATGCTCGAAGGACACGCCCTCGCCGCGCGCGCCCTGCGCGACGCCGATCGCGTGGATGCCGACGGGGACGGTCGCGCGACCTGGATCGGGGCTTCGAAACACTGGGTGCTGCTCGATCCGAAGCGGCCCTGGTGGCCGCTCGACCGCCTCGCGGCCTCGGCGCAGCATCAGGTGTTCAACGTCGCGGTGGCGCGCGCGCTCGCGGGAGGACCGATCGACCTCCGGATTCCGGGAGCCCGCCCCGCCGTCCGGGAGCCGTCCCTCATGCAGGGCTCGTCCGACTATCTCGGGCTCAACTACTACACCCGCTGGCTCGTGACGCTGACCGGAAAGGATCCGCGCAGCCCCAAGCCGGGTGCTCCGGTGAACGACCTCGGATGGGAGGTCCTTCCCGAAGGGCTCGAGCGCGCCCTGCTCGAATGCGAGCGATTCGGGCTGCCGATCGTGGTGACCGAAAACGGAATCGCCGACGCCGCTGATCGCCTGCGCCCCGAGTTCCTGCGCCGGAGCCTCGCCGCCCTCGACCGCGCACGGGCGCGGGGCGTGGACGTGCGCGGCTACTTCCACTGGTCCCTGTACGACAACTTCGAGTGGGCCGACGGCCACGAGGGGCGCTTCGGTCTCTACGCCGTGGATTTCGACAATCCGGCGGGCCCCCGTGTAAAGCGGGACAGCTCCGACGTCCTCCGCGACGAGGTGAAATCCCGCATAAGTACTCGCCATTCCTGACGAAGCGCCGGGGTCACCGGATGCTCTTAGCCGTGGCATGTGGGATGCACGAGCTCCCATCCGCGGGGCGGCACCGCGCCGCCTTGCCCAAACAAGGGAGCCTCCCCATGAAACGACTGATCCTTCTGGCGGCGATCGCGATGCCGCTCATCGCCGTGAACGGGCGACCCGCGCTGGCGGCGGACGCCGGGATCTCGATCCACATCGGCGACAAGTACCAGGGAACCCGACTCCACTTCACGACGCGCCCGGAGATGACGGTCGTGCCCCGCACGCGCGTCTACTACATGCAGAGCTCCGACGGCGACGTCTATCGCTACGGCCGCTACTACTACGGGTACGACGAGGGCCGCTGGTATCGGGCCTCCAGCTACAGCGGCCCGTGGATCTATGTGCGCGGGCGGACCGTGCCGCGGCAGATCTATTCCGTGCCCCCGGACTACCGCCACGGCTGGCAGGGCGATTACAACTACTGGCGGACCAGGGACTACGACGACCGGTGGGAGCAATACCAGGGAAATGGCGCAAACCGTGATGGGAACATGACTCCCACCGGAACCGAGGAACATCACTGAGCCCGGATGGCACGTCCATTGCAGAAAGTGCTCTCCGTGAGCAGCAAGGGTGCTGTTCCACAAGGGAAAGGGATCCCCATGAGACGACTGATGATCATCGCGGCGCTGTTGACGCCGCTTCTGGCGACCGGGTATACGACCCCGGCCAAGGCTGCCGATGTCGGCTTCTCCCTGCGGATCGGGGAGCGATATCACGGCGACAGACTGGTGTTCCGGCAGCGGCCGGAGATGGTCGTGGTCCCGGGCACACGCGTCTACTACATCGACGATCCGGATCGCGACGTCTACCGCTACGGCGGCTTCTACTACGCGTTCGACAACGGCCGTTGGTTCCGGGCGAGCAGCTATCGCGGCCCGTGGATTTACGTTCGCGGACGGCAGGTTCCGCGCGCCATTTACATGGTTCCGGCCGACTATCGCCACAACTGGCACGGCGACTACCGGTACTGGCGCAATCGCGATTACGACCGCGACTGGGATCGCAATCACAACAGCGACATGGACCGGCGGGATCGGTACCGCGACCGCGATCGCGGGTATTGATCGCGTTGAATCAGGATCGCTTCAGGGCGGGGCCCTTCGGGGCCCCGCCTTTCGTTTGCCTTCGCCGGGCACGCATGACGTCCGTAAATGTGACGTCCGTAAATGCCCCCTGGGACCCTGGAGTTGCACTGTGCACCCGACGTCCCGGCGTGCGGCATTTGGCAACGGCGGGACCGACGCCGGCGGGGTGTGTTTATCCTAATCTGTTTCAAGTCAACGACTTGCCCCGCACCGCCCGTACGGGCCCTGGCACGTCCATTGCTTGTCTACTGCCTGTCGGGGTGAGATCCCGCCCCGCTCACGAAGAGGGAGGAACAAGCGATGAAACGACTCCTGATGGCGGCCGTCGCCCTGGCGACGGTCGGGTTCGCCGCGATCCCGGCCTCGAGCACGGCTGCTACGAGCGTCGGAGTTTCGATCAACATCGGCGACCCGTATCGCGGAGGCGCGCTTCACTTCCGTTCGGAGCCGGACGTGGTCCTCGTGCCCGACACGCGCGTCTACTACGTGCGGGATTACGACTACGACGTCTATCGGTACGGCAGCTACTGGTACTTCATCGACGATGGCCGCTGGTATCGGGCGCGTTCCTACCGCGGCCCGTTCATGTATGTCCACGAGACCTCGGTGCCGCGCGCGATCGTGACGGTTCCGGTGCGCTATCGCCGGCACTGGGGCGGACCGCCGCCGCACGCCGTGGCGCGCGGGTACTACCGCAATCATGACGACCGGTTCGTGGAACGTCGCGACGAGCGGCACGATCGTGGGTGGGACAACCGCCACGATAACGGGCATGGGAGAGGACACGGCCGCGGGCACTGATTCGCGGCCGGTCAGCAGGGATACGCGCATGGACGCGCGGAGTTCAGGGGCTCCCGCGAGGGGGCCCTTGATGTTTTGTGGCAAGGTTGGGCAAGAGTGTGGCAGCGCAGATCCGAGGCGGATTCCCGGTGTCTAACGGTACGAAAGCTGGAGACACCACGGGGTCCAGCGCCTTGACGCAACGTGCATCGCACAGGAGAGTGAAACCATGAAACGAACGCTCATGATCGCCGCCGCGCTGGCCTCCCTGGCCTTCGTGTCGGCCCCAAGCCCCTCGCAGGCGGCCAGCGTGGGCATCTCGGTTCGCATCGGCGATCCGTATCGCGGCGCGGCGCTGCACTTCCGCTCCGAGCCGGATTACGTCGTCGTCCCGGGGACGCAGGTCTATTACATGGATGACGACTACGGCCGCGATTTCTATCGGTACGGCGGCTGGTACTACATGGTCGACGAAGGCTACTGGTACCGCGCCCGCTCGTACCGCGGACCGTTCATCCGCATCGACTATCGCTCGGTGCCTCGCCAGTTCACCTATGTGCCCACCCGCTATCGCCGGCACTGGGGCTCGTCCAGCACCTACTTCCGGTATCGCGGCGGCGACTACGGCGATCGCTACTACCAGGGCGACCGGTATCAGGGCCGCACCTACCGCACCCGCGATCGCTACAACGGCGATAACGGCGACCGCTACCGCCGGGACGGGAACTGGGACAACCGGGACCGCAACTGGGACAACCGGGACCGCTCCTATCGGACGCGCGATCGCAACTGGGACTGGGACCGGAATCGGGACCGCCGGGACGATGGCGACCATCGCAGCGGGCGTGACGGCCGCTACCGCGACCGCAACCGCGGCGACAATCAGGACGACAACGGCGACCAGAACGACGACCAGGACAACGACGGCCGCCGGGATCGCGGAAACTAGGCGGCTCGGCTAGCCTCAGGCTGGTGAGACGAAAGTGGGGCTCCCCTCGCAAGGGAGCCCCGTTTCACTCCCCGGGCGCCTCCGGCGCCCGGAACATCAGGCCGAAGCGACGTCGGCGCGGCGCGTTCTTCGCGCCCCCGCGTCGATGTTCGCGCGCGCCAGCTCGCGCTCGGGCACCCAGCGCGCCGCCTGCGCCTCCCACCAGCGCTCCAGCCTCGGCCCCGCCCACAGCGAGAAGAACGTGAGGACGAACCCCGCCAGGATGTCGACCACCCAGTGGTGGCGAAGGTAGACCGTGCCGATGATGAGCCCGGTCGCGAGCACCAGCTGGATCGGGAAGAACCACCGCAGATGGCGCCAGGCGAGCAGCGTCGCCAGGAGGGCCACGGCGCAGTGCAGCGACGGGAAGGCGCCGTGCGCCGTGAGCGGGATCGCCTTCGTGGCCGCCCGCGACTGGTCGAGGATGGGCAGCAGACCGTGGAGCGGCGGGCCGAGCTGGGCGGCGATCAGGAAGCGCGGAGCGGAGGCCGGGAAGACGACGTAGCCGATGTAGCCCAGGTAGAGGCAGAGCACGATGGAGAGGAGCGTGGCGCGGAACTCCGGGCGCATTTTCTTCCGGTAGAGGAGGAGGCCCAGAAGCGGCGGCGTCACGTAGAAGAGCCAGTAGCAGACGGTGAGGAAGTCGGTCCAGAACGGCACCGTGAACTGCTGCGCCCACACGGTCGGCTCGACGCCGAAGAGCGCCACGTCCCCGCGATAGAGCGCCCGGGTGATGTCGGGAAAGCCGTAGAAGCGGATCAGGTCGTGGAGGCTCGCGTAGATGCTGCCGCAGAAGAGGAACGGCAGCGAATCGCGCGCGAGCTCCCAGCGCGGCTTGGCGCGCACGACCCACAGCGTGAGCGCCACCGTGGCGACCAGCGCGAGGAGCCGGGCGGCCGCGCTCGGATAGCCCGCCGCGTCGGGATCCACTGGATAGGACGCGGGGTTCGCGGCGATGACGGCGAGGGCGACCGCGACCGGCACGAAGAGGATCATCGTCATCACCTCTTCCGGCCGCATGGTGAAGATCGCGCGGCGGAACGATCCCGGCCGCGCCCTGTCCGGCGGCCGCCGCGCCGGTCCCTTCGCGCCCGGGAGCCCCGGAACCTTGGCCCTCACGCCGTGCCCGCCGGGGCCGGCGCGCGCTCCTCCGCTTTCGGTCCCGCATCGCCGGCGGCCGCGGCCGGCGCCAGCTTGAGACGGGCGTCCAGCGCCACCGCAGGCGCGTCGCCGGGAAACGCGAGCACCGGGTTTAGGTCCAGCTCCCCGATCTCGGGATTCTCCAGCGCGAGGAGCGAGACTCGGTGCAGGACGTCGCGCAGCGAGGCCTGGTTCACGGGCGGCGCGCCGCGATA
>DASQJL010000016.1 GCA_035631035.1 Candidatus Binatia bacterium
GGCGACTGACGCCTTGGGCTAGCTACGCTTCGGCCGCCGTATCGCGCGTACTTTTCCGGACCCGCCGCCCCCGCAGTAGAAGCGGTCGCCGCCGTCCGCCTCGAGCCCGGAGACCTTGACGTCCGCGGGCATCGTCAGCGTTTCCTGGACTTCACCACTGCTCGAGTCGATGCGCCGCAGCTCACTCTCGTCGCCTTCCCAAGTGCCGTGCCACAGCTCGCCGTCGACCCAGGTGACGCCGGTGACGAAGCGGTTGGACTCGATGGTGCGGAGAACGGCTCCGGTTTCGGGGTCGATCTGGTGGATCTTGCGCGTCGGATGCTGCCCGACCCAGAGAAAGCCCTCGGCCCAAGTCAGCCCCGAATGGCCCCCACCCTCCGGCGCGGGGATCGTGCCCACGACGCTGCCGGTCTTGAGATCGATCTTCTGGATGCGACCGTCGGCAATCTGGAACAGATGCCGCCCGTCGAAAGCCGTCCCCGCGCGCGCGGGGACCTCGATCGCGCGGACGACCGCGCCGCTCTCGGGATCGAGGGCGTTCACGCGGTCCCCGCTCGCGAACCAGACGCTCTGGCCGTCGAACGTGACTCCCGCAATGTGCAGACCCGCAAACGGGCCGTACTCGCGGACGATCTCGGCGGGCAAACGACGCATCCCTTGAGCTTAGTCGATCGGCAACGACGAGGGGAGCAACAAGGCTGTCGTGAATCCCGGGACGGGCGGGGTCATCCAGCGCCGGGCACGTCCTCGGCCGATCGCATGCGCCTTCCCCGCGGCCGCCAGTGCATCCAGCGCGCGCTGCACCGTGCGCTGGCTCGCCCCGAGCGCGAGCCCCAAGGCCGAGCTGGACCACGCCTCCCCGTCGCCGAGGAGGGCGAGCACGGCCGCGTGCTCCCCTTCGACCGGCGGCGCCAGCACGACCACCTCGCGCGCGCGGCGCGGCTCGAGCGCGAAGCCACGTTTGGTCGCGATCACGCCGGCCGTCCCCCGAAGAACTCGGCGCAGACGTCCCATCTCGACCCTCAACCGCGCGCGATGGGAATCGTCGGCCCGCCGCGCGCCAAACGCGCGCAGGACCAGCCCGTCCCGGTCCGCGTCCCCGGGCCAGGCTTCCGCCAGAGCGCGGAGCAGCGCGAACAAAACCGGCCGCTTCGCGAGGGAAACCGCACGGCCGTCGGCATGCACGACGCGCCGACAGGCGTCCACCACAAGCGCGCGCGACGCCAGCAGGGCTTCCACCTCGTCCAGCCGCAACAACCTGTCCTCGCCCCCCGCGACTCGGCGTGCGGCCGGCGCGTTCAGGGCGAGGGACGCCTGCTCGACTTCGGCGGCCAGCGCGGGGATGCGTGCGACCCTCGAGGCGCGCTCGGCCCGCGCGAGCGCCGCGCGCGCCGCCTTCGTCCGAAGCCGTCGCATCGCGATCCCCGCGACGATCAGTTCGTGGACGGCCCTCGACGCGGGCGTCAAGAGCGCGGAGCGAAGCTCGGCCAGCCCTCGCTCCGCAGCGTCCAGCCGGCCGATCAATAGCTGGCGCCGGACCTCGAGGTACCGCGCGTGGTCGGCGTTGGCCCGGTCGCCGTGCTTTTTCAGCGTCGCCCGTGCCGCAACCAGGGCGCTCGCCGGCCAGCGCAGATCGCGGGACGCCAGCGCGACCTCGGCCTCCGCAACCACGCACCTCGCGCGGGCGATGGCCTCCTTGGGCCCGAACCCGCGCGCGGCCCGCCGCAGCAGGGCCTTGGCCCGCACGAACTCCCCAAGCTGCGCCATCGCGATCCCCCGCAACGCCAGCGCGCGCGCGTCTTCCCGCAGCGCCACGCGCCGCAGCGCGCCCAGGGGATCCCCCGCCGCCAGCGCGCGCGCCGCCGCGTCGATCACCGAGTCCATCGAAATCCCGTCACACTTGTCACTCCTGTCGTTGGGAGGTCCGGGCGTTAACTAATACCATGATGCACGGCCACCCCGTCGCATCCCGCGATGCGACCGAGACACCAGGAAGGAGATCAGAGCGATGATGACCAAGCACAAGACCGGCACCCGCAAGGAATGGCTCGCCGCGCGCCTCGACCTGCTCGAGGCGGAAAAGGAGCACACCCGAAAGAGCGACGAGCTGGCGCGGCGCCGTCAGGAGCTGCCGTGGGTCCGGATCGACAAGGAGTACCAGTTCGACACCGACGAGGGGCGCGCGTCGCTGAAGGATCTCTTCCGCGGCCGCTCGCAGCTCCTCGTCTACCACTTCATGTTCGGACCCGACTACAAGGCGGGCTGCCCGTCCTGCTCCGCCATCGCCGACGGGTTCAACGGGATCGCCGTTCACCTGGCGAACCACGACGTCATGCTCACGGCGGTCTCCCGCGCGCCGCTCGCCAAGCTGCAGGCGTACAAGAAGCGTCTCGGCTGGACGTTCCCCTGGGCGTCATCCTACGGCAGCGACTTCAACCCCGATTTCAGCGTCGGCTTCTCCGAGGAGCAGCAGCAGAAGGAAGGGATCGAATACAACTACCGGCGC